>NZ_JAQHYR010000013.1:0-75861 GCF_027858075.1 Clavibacter sp. CT19
CCGGTCGGCTGCCGGGCGCCTGCCGGTCCTGCCGGTCAGCCAGCCGGGCGGAGGAACGCGGCGGCCGCGGCGGCGAGGTGCCCCGGGTCGTCGGCGCCGCACAGCTCGCGGGCCGAGTGCATCGAGAGCAGGGGGATGCCGACGTCGACCGTGCGGATGCCGAGGCGCGTCGCCGTGATGGGCCCGATGGTGGAGCCGCACGGCACCGCGTTGCTGGAGACGAACTCCTGGGTGGGCACGCCCGCGCGCTCGCAGGCCAGCGCCCACTCGCGGGCCCCGACGCCGTCGGTCGCGTAGCGCTGGTTCGCGTTGATCTTCAGCAGCGGGCCGCCGTTCGGCACCGGCCGGTTGGCCGGGTCGTGGCGGTCGGGGTAGTTGGGGTGCACGGCGTGGCCGGCGTCGGCCGAGAGGCACCAGGACGCGGCGAACGCGCGGCGGCGCTCCTCCGATGCGGCGCCGAGGCCGGCCGAGATGCGACCGAGCACGTCCTCGAGGATCGGGCCGGCGGCGCCCGACGGGGTCGCGGATCCGACCTCCTCGTGGTCGAAGGCGGCGAGCACCGCGATGGGCGCCTCCGCGTCGTCGTCGACCGTGGCCGCGAGCTCGAGCAGGGCGGCGAGGCCGGCGTGCACCGAGCTGAGGTTGTCCATGCGGCCCGCGGCGAACAGCTCGCCGTCGAGGCCGAGGGATCCGGGCGCCTGCGTGTCGGCGACGCGCACGTCGTAGCCGAGCACGTCGTCGGCGGCGACCCCCGCGAGCCGCGCGAGGTGGCCGAGCACGTCGGCGTCGGCGGGGGAGCCCGTGCCGAGGATCGGCGTCATGTGGCGCTGCGGATCCAGTCGGAGCCCCTCGGTGTTCACGCCGCGGTCGAGGTGCACGGCGAGCTGCGGGAAGCGCAGCAGCGGGCCGGTGCGGACGAGGTGCTGGCGGCCGTCGCGTGCGACGAGACGACCGGCCAGCTCGAGGTCGCGGTCGAGCCAGGAGTTGAGGAGCGGGCCGCCGTAGACCTCGACGCCCGCCTGCACCCAGCCGTCCGATCCGACGGTGGGCTTCGGCTTGAGCGCGAAGCCGGGGGAGTCGGTGTGCGCGCCGAGCACGCGGAAGGGCGTGGTGGCGTGCGCGCCCGCGGGCTGGATCCAGGCGAGGAGCGCGCCGTCGCGGACGATGTAGCGGCGACCGGGGCCGGTGGGCCACGCGTCGCGCTCGTCGAGTGCTGTGAAGCCCGCGGCGTCGAGGCGGCGGGCGGCCTCCGCGACCGCGTGGAAGGAGGAGGGGGAGGCCTGGATGTAGCGGCCGAGGTCGGCCAGGTGCGCGCGGCGGTCCGCGGGCATCAGTAGCCGCTCGATCCGAGCGCGCCGTTCTCGGGCGTCTGCACCGGGCCCGCCAGCACGACGGCGCTGCCGGAGACGCCCAGGCGGGTCGCGCCGGCCTCGATCATCTGCACGGCGGTCTCGTACGTGCGGATGCCGCCGGACGCCTTCACGCCGGCCTCGCCGTCGACGGTGCGGCTCATGAGCTCGACCGCGTGCACGGTGGCGCCGCCGGTGGGGTGGAAGCCCGTGGAGGTCTTGACGAAGTCGGCTCCGGCGGCCACGGCTGCCCGGCAGACGGCGACGATCTGGTCGTCGTCGAGGGCGGCGGACTCGATGATGACCTTGAGCACGGCCGGCGCGGGCACGGCCTCGCGGACGGCGCGGATGTCGGCCTCGACGTCGGCGAAGCGGCCCTCGCGGGCGGCGCCCACGTCGATGACCATGTCGACCTCGTCGGCCCCCTGGCGGACGGAGAGCGCGGCCTCGGCGGCCTTGACCTCGCTGTGGTGCGTGCCGCTCGGGAAGCCGCAGACCACGGCGACCTTCAGGTCGGATCCCGCGGGCAGCGCGAGCGGCAGCATCGACGGGGAGACGCACACCGAGTAGGTGCCGAGCTCCACGGCCTCGGCGACGAGGGCGGCGACCTCGTCGCGCGTGGCCTCGGGCTTCAGGAGCGTGTGGTCGATGATGCGGGCGATCGCGGCGGTGTCGGCCTGGGGCGTGGACGGGCTGGTGCTCATGCGGGTTTCCTCACGTCGTGCGGGACCTCGATCCTACGGCCGGGGTCGCGCGTGACGGCCCGCGCGGCGGCTCAGGAGTAGTCGGCGCCCGGGATGCCCGCGGGCCGGTAGACGTAGCCGTCCTCATCGCTGTCGAGCTCCCAGACGACCTCCTCCTCGCTGAGCGAGGTGGCGCGCGTGAAGCTCTTGACGGGCTCGCCGTTGAGGAACTCGACCTCGGTCTCCTCCGTGCCCTCGGGGCCGACCAGCTGTGCGGTGTACGTGGAATCAGTCATGCTCCGACCCTACGACCGTCCGCGCGCGGCGACCGGGCCCGGCGGGGATCCCCAGGCGACGCCCGCCCGCGTCCGCCTGGGGAGGGGCCGGCTCAGGCCTCCAGCTCCACGAGCACGCGCGGCAGCTCGAGGAGCAGCTCGCTCGCGAGGTAGCCGAGGGGGCCGACCTGCACGGCCAGCCGGTCGCCCGCCGCGGCGTGCGCGTGGGTCGCCCAGACCGCGGCCTGGGCGGGGTCCGCGCCCCGGGCGCAGAGGCCCGCGACCGCGCCGCCGAGCACGTCGCCGGATCCGGACGTGCCGAGCCCGCTGCCGCCCGCGCCGACCGTCCACGCCCGTCCGTCCGACGCCGCGACCACGCCACCCATCGACACGACCGCGCCGTACTCCCGGGCGATCTCCCGCGCGTCCGCCACGGCGTCGTCGCCCGCGTCGCGCCCGAGCAGCCGCTCGGCCTCGGAGGAGTTGGGCGTGAGCACGAGACGCCCGGCGAGGCGCGCGGCCGACTCGCGGCACGCGGGCAGCACGCCGAGCGCGTAGGCGTCGAGCACCACGACGGCGTCGTCGGGCACGAGCGTCGCGAGGAGGCGCACCATCCGCTCGGCCTCGTCCGCGTCGTCGAGTCCGGGGCCGAGCAGCACGGCGTCGGCGGACGCGACGTCGTCCTCGGCCGCGCGGATCCCCGCGCCCCGCACGTGCCCGGCGTCCGTCTCCTCGAGCGGCACGACGCCGCTCTCCGGCACCGCGACGGCGACCTCGGTCGCCACGGACGCGCCCACCGCGAGCGTGAGCCGACCGGCGCCGACGCGCAGGGCCGCGAGCCCGGCGATCATGGCCGCGCCGGGGGAGCGGAGGGCGCCGCCGACGACCACGACCTGACCGCGCCCGTACTTGGATCCGGTCGCCGCGGGCAGCGCCCAGTCGCGCAGCGCCGCCGGCGTCACCACCTCCGCGGGCGCGTCGGCGCGGGCGTCGGCGTCATCGTCCTCGGACATCGGGTTCCCCTCCGTGCTGGGTGACGGGGGCGCCCTGCCCGTCGAGGTGCTCCGTGGCCGAGAAGGTCCGGAGTGTCCACGAGCCGCGCGGGGCGGACCGCTCGAGCACCGTGACGGACGCGTTCGCCACGGTGTGCTGCGACTGGAAGGCGAGCAGCTCGGCCTCGGAGAGGCCGAGGCCGACGTAGAGGAAGAGCATCACCACGGCGTCGTGCGTCGTGATCAGGGCGCGGCCGTCGGCGGCCTCGACCTCGGGATCCTGCAGGAACGAGCGCACGCGGAGCGCGACGTCCGCCCACGACTCGCCGCCCGGCGGCCGGTAGGAGAGCTTGCCCAGCCAGCGCCGTCGGGCGTCCTCGCCGGGATGGCGGGCGGCGACGCCGCGGGAGGTGAGGAGGTCGAGGATGCCGAGCTCCCGGTCGCGCAGACGCTCGTCCGCGCGCACCTCCGCGGCGATCCCCGCCTCGGCCAGCGCGACCGCCGCGGTCGTCCGGGCCCGCAGGTAGTGCGACGACCAGACGGCCGTCGGCACGTCCGAGCGGCTCGCGAACCAGCGCCCGAGCGCGCGCGCCTGCGCCTTCCCGGTGTCCGAGAGGGGGACGTCCGGATCCCGGTGGTCGACGTGGATGACCTCGGCGCCGTCCCGGTCGGCCCGGCTCGCGGCGACGTTGGCCGTGCTCTCGCCGTGGCGCACGAGCCAGAGCTCGGTGAGGCCCGTCACGCCGGCCCCGCCGAGCGCGCGGCCGAGACGGCGGCGCGGATCCCGTTCCGCCAGGGCGCGCCGTGCCCCGGCAGCACGATGCGCGCGCCCGTCTCCTCGAGCGCCGCGAGCGACCGGAGCGCCCGCCCGCTGTCCGCCGTGGCGGCGCCCGCGACGATGCGGCAGCCGGTGCGTCCCGTGTACGGGTCGAGCGTCACGAGCGCGTCGCCCGTGATCAGCGCGTCCCGGTCGGGCAGGTGCAGCGCGACGTGGCCGTCGGTGTGGCCCGGGGTCGGGATCACGACGGGACGGCCGGGCACGTCGAGCGGGCCGGCCGCGAGGTCGGCCACGGCGTCCACGCCCTCGACGCGCAGCGCGCCCGCGGCGGCCATGGCGGCGACCACGGGGATCGCCCGGCCGTACCGGAGCGGGTAGGCGAACGGCGTGCGCTCACGTCGGTAGGAGTACGGGTGCCGGGCGATGCGCGCGTCGCCCGGGTGCACGTGCACCGGCACGCCGAGCTCGCGGGCGGCCCGCGCGGCGGATCCGACGTGGTCGAAGTGCCCGTGCGTGAGCACCACGGCCCGCACGTCGTCGGGCGTCCGGCCGATCGCGCGGAGGGCGCGGAGCAGGTGCGGCCAGGTGTCCGGGAACGCCGTGTCGACGAGGGTGACGCCGTCGTCGTCCTCGATCAGGCACAGGTTCACGTGCGCGTGGGAGAGCAGGTGGACGCCCGGCGCCACGTCGCGCGCGAGCACGGGGGAGGCGGGGTGCGGCGGCGTGCCGGTGCGGATCATGCGGTCCTCTCGCGGGGTCGGCCCGCGTCCGGGTGGACGCGGGCCCAGGCACGCGACCGTGCGGCCGACCCCTCGCGGGATCGGCCGCACGGGCGCGCGTCGCTCATCACTCGGGGGTGACGGCGTCCTTCACGGCGCTCGCCGCCTTCTTCAGCAGACCCGGGTCCTTCGGCGGGATGGTGCCGTGGAGGAGCGGGTTGCCGACGGGCGGCGGGGGCATCGGCACCGACGACGTGGGGCCGTCGTGGTACGTGAAGGTGCCCTTGCCGTCGGGCGCGGGGCCGGACGCCCACGAGCCCTCGGAGGCCGCGGGACCGTCCGAGAAGTTGAGGTACTGGTACGAGACGTCCCGGTCCTCGAGCTCGATGGGGAAGTCGCTCGGCACGGGCAGGTTCTCGGTGCCCTCGGCCTGGAGCTCGGCGATCGCCGCGACCCACTGGTTCTGGTGCATGGTGTCCCGGGCCAGCAGGAAGGACAGGAGGTCCTTCACACCGTGGTCGTCGGTCATGTGGAAGAGCCGCGCCACCTGGAGGCGGCCCTGCATCTCGGCGTTCGCGTTGGCGTGGAAGTCGGCGAGCAGGTTGCCGCTCGCGGTGATGAACGACCCCTGCCACGGGTTGCCGTTGCTGTCGACGGGGCGCGCGCCGGCGCCCGCGACGATGGCGTGCTGGATGTCGCCGCCGCCGATGACCGCGGCGAGCGTCGGGTCCTTCATCGCGTCCTCGGTCGCCTCGACCGGTGCGGTCTCGAGCAGCTTCGCGATCATGATGGCGAGCATCTCGACGTGGCCGAACTCCTCCGCGCCGATGCCGTAGAGCATGTCGCGGTACTTGCCGGGGAGCTTCGAGTTCCAGGACTGGAAGCCGTACTGCATGGCGACGGAGATCTCGCCGTACTGGCCGCCCAGCACCTCCTGGAGGTGGCGCGCGTAGATGGGGTCGGGCTTGTCGGGGGTGGCGCTGTGCTGCAGCTCCTGCTTGTGGAAGAACATGGACGACCTCTCCTGGTGGACGGCACCGCGCCGGTTCCGGCCGCGGCTCTTCTCCCCACGAGCGTTCGCCGCCGCGGCAGGGACCGCCTACCCCCTTGACAGGTCGTCGGCCGGTCGGTCCGGGCGCGCCGGATCCGCGCTCCGCGTCCCCTCCCCAGGATCGGCTCATTACCACACGCGGATCGTCCTCCTGGACGATGCCTCACGCGACGGCAGGGCTGGCATAGTGGGTGGGCACGGCCGAAGCTCAGCGCCGCACTCTGGCCCCCTCTATCGTCGGCGCGGGGCACGAGAGCTCACGAGGGGGACAACGGGATCGATCATGGGCACCTTCAAGTACGACTCGACGCTCACGGCGGAGTTCGACGACCGCCTGCTCGCTCACCTCCAGCTCGTCATCGGCGCGAAGCTGCGCCGCGGGGAGAACTTCTACTTCTCCTGGCGCGACGACGTGGAGGTCGGGGACGGGCGCACCACCATCTGGATGCACAACTCGCTGCCCCTGGTCTTCAAGTACCACGGCAGCCGGGTGCCGCCCATCAACCGCAAGTGGGTGGACGCGCTCATGACCACGGCCAACAGCCCGGGCGGCCTCCTCATCATGCGCGAGCCCCCGGAGGACGAGCCCCGGGACGAGACGCGCTGACCCCCTCCGCGCCCGCCCGGGTCCCCGCGAAGACCCTCCCGATCGGGAGGTAGTCCGCGCACCCGTCCCGTGTCAACCCCCCGGCGGGGCATTGGGGTCCGCGCGTGCCGCCTGGCATCGTGGTGTCGGGTCACGCGGGCGCGTCGCCCGGGAGAGGGACGCATGCAGGACACGAGCGCCGACGACATGGGCGATCTGGTCCAGTCCTCCGCGAGCGAGGCCCTCCCCTCCCGCCCCCGCGGGCCGATCCGCAGCTCCACCGAGCAGGCGCGCTTCGTCGCCGGGTACTTCGGCTGGTCCATCACGGGCGACACGATCCGCGGCGCCGACGACGCGGTCGCGCTCTACATCGAGGACCTCGCCGCCGCCCTCGGCGAGCTCGGCTGGATCGCGCCGGACGGCATCCGCTGGGATCGCCTGCCCTTCGGCGAGGACGACGCCGCCGACGCCCTCCGCGCGGTGCAGCGCGCGCACGGCTGGGACGTCTGACCCGACCGCTCTCCCGTGCATCCGCCGGGAACGGAGTCAACCCCCTGTGAATTTCCCCACCTGCGGAGCACACTCTCAGCACGAGGCCTGACGGGCTCGGGCGCTTGAGGGTTGTCGAGAGTCCTCCTATGCAGTCCGGACCGTCGATCGATGGTCTCCGGGTCCGCCCCGGAGCGGTCGTGTCGTGGACGACCGACGGCCGGGGCGGATCGCTGCGCGCCGTGCGCCGCCCGCCGCGCGCTGCCGCCCGCCGTCGCCTTCGCGCCGCGCCCGGACGTCGCGGTTGCCTGGACGCGGCCTGGCTGTCCCTTGGCGCTCGGCGCCGGAGGGCGTTGTGTGGATGAGCGCCGCCCCACGAGGGTCCAGCGCCCGAGCACGAAGGAGCACGATGAAGGCACTCACCTGGCAGGGCATCCACGACGTCGAGGTCAAGGACGTCGCCGACCCCGTGATCGAGCAGGACACCGACGCGGTGATCCGCATCACGTCGACCGCGATCTGCGGATCCGACCTCCACCTCTACGAGGTCTTCGGCCCGTTCCTCGACAAGGACGACGTGCTCGGGCACGAGAACATGGGCGTCGTCGAGCAGGTCGGCAGCGCCGTCACGAAGCTCAAGGTCGGCGACCGCGTCGTCGTCCCGTTCGTCATCGCGTGCCACGACTGCTTCATGTGCGACCGCGGCCTCTTCACGCAGTGCGAGACCACGCAGGTGAAGGCCCAGGGCAGCGGCGCCGCGCTGTACGGCTTCAGCGAGATGTACGGATCCATCCCCGGCGGCCAGGCCGAGCGTCTCCGCATGCCGCTCGCCGACGCCAACGCCATCGTCGTGAACAGCGAGCTCCCGGACGAGCGCTACCTCTTCCTCAGCGACATCCTCCCCACCGCCTGGCAGGGCGTGCAGTACGCGAACGTGCCCGAGGGCGGCACGCTCGGCATCATGGGCCTCGGCCCGGTCGGCCAGTTCGCGGCGCGCATCGGCAAGCACCTCGGCTACCGCGTGATCGCGGTGGATCCCGTCCCCGAGCGCCGCGCCATGGCCGAGCGCCACGGCGTCGAGACCCTCGACCTCACCGACGACGTGGCCGACAAGCTGCGCGAGATGGTGGACGGCCGCGGGCCCGACGCGATGGTCGAGGCCGTCGGCATGGAGGCGCACGGCAGCCCCGCCGCGTCCTTCGCCCAGAAGGCCGCCGGCCTCCTGCCCGACGGCATCGCGAAGAAGGTCATGGACGTCGCGAGCGTCGACCGCCTCGCGGCCCTGCACACGGCGTTCGACGCGGTGCGCCGCGGCGGCACCGTCTCCATCTCGGGCGTCTACGGCGGCGAGGCCGACCCGCTGCCCATGAAGTCGCTCTTCGACAAGCAGATCGCGATCCGCATGGGCCAGTGCAACGTCCAGTACTGGATCGAGGACCTGCTGCCCCTCGTCGAGGATCCGTCCGACCCGCTCGGCGTCATGGACCTCGTCACGCACTCCGTGCCGCTGAGCGAGGCCGCGAACATGTACGAGATCTTCCAGAAGAAGGAGGACGGCTGCATCAAGGTGGTGCTCAAGCCGTAGCCTCCGGCGCTTCGACGACGACGGCCGCGTCCCCGAGGGGCGCGGCCGTCGTCGTGCGCGGGGCGTTCGGCCCCGTCGCGGTGGTGTCAGGCGGCGGTCGCCGAGGAGCGCACGGCGTCGAGCACCTCGCGGAGCTGCTCCACGACCTCGGCGTCGTCCGCCGGGTGGCGCTCGGCGAACCGGATCACCGACTCGGGGACGGCCATCCGGACGTCCTCGAGCACGCGCGCGCCGGCGATGCCGAGCGCCTTGCGGGCCTCGTCCTGCGCCCAGACGCCGCCGAACTGGCCGAACGCGCTGCCGATGACCGCGGTCGGCTTCCCCGCGAGGGCGGAGGCGCCGAACGGGCGCGAGGCCCAGTCGATCGCGTTCTTGAGCACCGCGGGCATCGTGCCGTTGTACTCGGGCGTGACCACGAGGAGCGCGTCCGCGGCGGCGATCGCGTCGCGGAAGCGGACGGCCTCGTCGGGGACGGATCCCTCGACGTCGACGTCCTCGTTGTAGAAGGGGAGCCGGTCGAGGCCGGTGTGGATGTCGAGCGTGACGTCGTCGGGGGCGTGACGCTGGGCCGCCTCGGCGATCTGCTGGTTGGTGGAGCCGGTGCGCAGGCTCCCGACGAGCACGAGGACGTGCGTCATGGTGTTCTCCTTCGGGGTCGTTCGGGTCGGGTCGTCTCCGTCGACGTGCCGCGGGGTGAGAGGCGCGTGCCTCTCCCGGGACCCTAACCGGCCTCCTCGGGCGTCTCCTCGGACGGGTGCCTGCGCGGATGGTCGCCGCCGGTGGACCCGGTGCCGTCAGCGCGCGCCGATGTCCGCGAGGATCCGGTCCGTCAGCTCGGCGAGGGCCACCGACTCGGCGTGCGGCATCTCGGCGCACTCGACGCTGCCCGCGCGGATCGCCTCCTGCGCGGCGCGGAACATGGGCACGTAGCCGCGGCCCTCGATGTCGTGCTCCTGCCGCTCGGCGTCGCCGTCGGCGGGCACGATCACGAGGCCCGAGGAGGCGAGGAAGAGCGGATCCACCTCGATGCGGCCGGCCGTGCCGCTGACGGTCGCGCCCAGGGGCAGTGCCGCGACGAGCGAGCAGGCGAGCGTGGCCTGGCGGCCGTCGGGCCAGCCGAGCAGGATCGCGACCTCGGTGTCGACGCCGCGCGGGAGCACGGTGCCGATCGCGGACACCGAGGAGGGCGCGCCGAACAGGCCGTGCGCGAAGGCGAGCGGGTACACGCCCATGTCGAGCAGCGTGCCGCCGCCGACCCCGGGATCCCAGAGGCGGCCCGCGCCCTCCTCGGTGACGAAGCCGAAGGACACGGCGATGGCGCGGGGATCGCCGATGCGGCCCGCGTCCAGCGCCGCGCGCACGGCGAGGTAGCCGGGGGAGAACGCCATCCACAGCGCCTCGAGGAGGAGCCGGCCCTCGGCGCGCGCGAGGTCGACGAGCGCGCGGGTGTCGGCGGCCGTCGTGGTGAGGGGCTTCTCGCAGACGACGTGCTTGCCGGCGCGGAGCGCAGCCTCGGCCTGCGACCGGTGGAGGGTGTGCGGGGTGGCGACGTAGACGGCGTCCACCTCGGGGTCGGCGAGGAGCGCCTCGAGGGTGTCGTGGATCCGCGCGATGCCGCACGCCGCCGCCAGCTCCTCGGCGCTCGCGCGGGTGCGCGAGTGCACGACGACGACCTCGATCCCGGGCACGAGCAGCATGTCGGGCACGACCGAGCGGGCGATGCCGGCGGCACCGACGACGGCCCAGCGGGTGGGGCGGGCGGCGTCGTGGCCGGTGCCGGTGCCGGTGCCGGTGCGGTCGCGGTCGCCGTCGCCGTCGCCGTCGGGGGAGGGCGCTGGCGAGGGCGGCATCGACGTCGACATGCGACGAGCCTAGGCCGGGGACCGCGGCCGTACACTCGACCTGATCCACGCCGCGCCTGATCCGAGCAGCACCTGAGGGGGACCGTGGCCGCCGACGACGAGCAGCAGCAGCCCACGCTCGAGATGGTCGGCGCGCTCGCCGGGGTCAGCCGGGCCACGGTCTCGCGGGTGGTGAACGGATCGGGCAAGGTCGCGCCCGGTGCCGTCGCCGCCGTCCAGGCCGCCATCGCGCAGCTCGACTACGTGCCCAACCGGGCGGCGCGCTCGCTCGCGGGACGCCGCACGAACGCCCTCGCGCTCGTGATGCCGGAGCAGACCGCGCGCGTGTTCGCGGATCCGTTCTTCGCATCCCTGATCCAGGGCGCCATGACCCACCTCGCCGCCACCGAGCACACCCTCACGCTCCTCATCTCCTCGCCCGCGCAGGCGGAGAAGACGCGGCGCTTCCTGCTCGGCGGCAACGTCGACGGGGTGCTCGTCGTCTCGCACCACTCCGGGGACGCGACCTTCAGCGGCCTGCGCGACCGGCTGCCGGTGGTGTTCGCCGGCCGCCCGCTGCGTGAGGACGACCGCGACGCGCCCACCGTCGACGTCGACAACGTGGGGGCGGCGCGCGTCGCGACCGAGCACCTGATCGCGCGCGGCCGCACGCGGATCGCCACGGTGGCCGGCCGGCAGGACATGCCCGCGGGCATCGACCGGCTGCGCGGCTTCCGGCAGGCGATGGCGGCGGCGGGCCTGGATCCGACGCTCGTCGAGGTCGGCGACTTCTCGCCCGCGTCCGGTGCCGACGCGATGCGCGCGCTGCTCGCGCGCGGCGAGCCGATCGACGGGGTGTTCGCCGCGAGCGACCGCATGGCCGCAGGCGTCTACACGGCCCTGCGGGAGCACGGCCTGCGGGTGCCGGAGGACGTGGGCGTCGTGGGCTTCGACGACGACTACCTCGCGGAGTCGGCCGTGCCGCCGCTCACCACCGTGCGCCAGCCCAGCCAGGAGTTCGGGCGGACCATGGCCGAGGTGCTGGTGCGGCTGGTGGCGGGCGAGGACGTGGATCCGCTGACCCTCGTGCCGACGACCCTGGTGGTGCGGCAGAGCAGCTGAGGCGCCTACCGTCCGCTGAGCAGCGCGAGCATCTCGTCGTGACGGCCGTCGCGCTCGGCGAAGCGGAGGCCGTGCACGTCCTGCACGAGGATCTCCTCGTCCTCCGGGCGGGCCTGCAGGATGCCCATGACCTCGTCGAGGAAGTCCTCGAGCGGCATCGCGTCGGCCGCCTCCGCCTGCCCGGGCATGAGCGCGGTCTGCACCTTGGGCGGCACGAGCTCGACGACCTCGACCGATGATCCGGCCAGCTGCGCGCGCAGGCTCTGCGTGTACGAGTGCACCGCCGCCTTCGTGGCGCTGTAGGTGGGTGTGACGGCCAGGGGCACGAACGCGAGGCCGGAGGAGACGGTCATGAGCGTGGCCTCGTCGCTGGCGAGGAGGCCCGGCAGGAACGCGTCGACCGTGCGGATGGTGCCGAGGAGGTTCGTGGTGACGATGGCCTCGGCGGTGGCCTGGTGCGCGGGGTCGCGGAGGTCCTCCGGCTGCATGATGCCGGCCATGGTGATCACCACGTCGAGGTCGGGGTGGCTGCGCGCGAGCTCGTCGCGGGCGGCGGTGATGGACGCGGGGTCGGCCACGTCGAGCACGACCGACGCCATGCCCTCGTGCCGGGCGGTGATCTCGTCGAGCAGCTCCGCGCGCCGCCCCGCGACGACCACGCGGTTGCCCGCGGCGTGGAGGCGCTCGGCGAGCCCGAGGCCGATGCCCGAGGTGCTTCCGGTGATGAGGACGGTGCGGCCGGTGATCTTCATGGTGCTCCTTCGCGGCGGATGCGCGGCTGGCGGGGTCGGGATCGGTGCGTGCGCCGCGCGTGGGGCGCGGCTGCGTGGATCGAGTGTGGCCCGTCGCGGGCGCCGCGGGGGTGGGCGCGCGGGGGAGCGGGGGAGGATCCAGCGGGCGTTCACGTGGGGAGGGGCGGGCCCGGGAGGCTCCGCTCGCGGCGATGCGCGCGACCGCTACCTTCAGTGGGTGCCCTCGCCCCTCCCCGCCCCGCCCGCGTCGACCGGGAGGTCCGGGACCGCCGTGGCGGCGACCGCCTTCTGGACCCTGCTCCTCGGCACCGTCGTGCTCTTCGTGCGCGGACTCGTGGTCGTCCTCGCGGACCCGTCCGCCGCGCACGACGCCCCGGCCTGGATCGCGGCGTCGGCGGCGCTCGTGCTGCTCCCGGCCCTGGTCGGCCGCGCGGCGCGCGGGGACGCCATCCGGCGCGCCCTCGGCGCCCCTCCCGCGACCACCGTCCTCGGCCTCCGCGCCCCGGCGCTGGTCGCGGGCCTCGCGGGTCTCGCGGCGATCCCGGCGGTGGTCGAGTCGCTCGAGATCGGCCTGCCCCTCGTGCACGTCGCGGGCGCGCTGGCGGGCGCGGTCGGGGTCGGTGCCGCCAGCCGGATCCTCGGCGGACGGGCGGGGGCCGACGCGGCCGAGTTCCGCGACGGCCTCCGCGACGGTGTCCCGTTCCCGGCCGACGTGCCGTGGGACCGCCGCGCCGTGCTCCTGCGCGTCGCCGGGATCGGCGGGCTGGCGTTCCTCACGATGGTGGTCGGGGCCGCCGTGCAGGCGCCGCCCGTCGACCCGTCGTCGCCGCTGGCCGACGGCGTCATGGCGCTGAGCATCGGCGCGGCGGGCATCGTCGCCGGCATAGCGAGCATGCTCGTGGTGCGTCCGGCCGGACGGGCCCTGCGTCCCCTCCTCCTCGACCTCGACAGGCCGACGCGGACGGCCGTCCTCCGACGTGCCCGCGGCGCGGGCGCGGCGCTCGCGCCGGACCACGAGTGGCGGGCCGCGCGCATCGCCCGGGCCTGCCGCATCGGCGAGGCGTTCAGCGCCGCGGGCCTCGTGCTCATCGTGATGGGCGCGTCCGCTTGCGTGCTCGGCGCGGCGTCCATGACGCCGCCCGGTGCCACCTCCGTGCTGACGTCCGTCGCCATCGCCCTCGCGTTCGTCGGCGCGCTCCTCGCGGCCGTCCTCGGGGTCGCCTACGGCAGCGTGCTGGTGCACTCGGCGGGCGATGCCGTGATCGCGCTGGCCGCATCCCCGCGGCCGGGAGCGGTGGAGGCCGACCGCTGGTCGGCGCCGACGGGCGTGCCGCTCGGCTGATCCGGCAGGCGGCGTCCGCGGTCGGTCTGCCCCGTGCCGGGGAGCCGTCGGAGCGCCCGTGGGTCCATGGCGTCGATCGGGGAGCGCACGCGGCACGGATCCGACCACCCCTCGACACCGGCCGGACCGCACCGGCGCCGCAGCCGCTACGCCGCGTCCACGCGCGAGCTGAAGGGATCGGAGCGAGCGTCGGCGACCGATACGGTCGGCGCATGAGCTCGCGCGGCACGGCCCCCGGATCCACCCCGACCGACACGGCGCACGCCGGCGGCCTCGGCTCCCGCATCGCCCTCCTGATCGTCCTGGTCGCGCTGATCCTCGGCCTCGGCACGCTCTACGGCTTCGGGCTGTACCAGGTGGCCGTCGTCGCCGACGCGGATGCGGCCGCGATCCTCCCGCAGGTCACCGCGGGCCTGCTCGCGCTCGCGTTCGCCCCGGCCCTCGGCCTGCTGGAGCTGCAGTCGTGGCGGGACCCGGACCGCACCGCCGGGACGCGCCGGCGCCCGGTGCGGGTGATCGTGTGGGTCGGCATCACCGCGCTCGCCGTGGTCGTGCACGCGGTCGCGTCGCTGGTCGGCGGCGTCTCCCCGCTCGTCGTCATCGGGTTCGTCGTGGCCGCCGTCGCGACGGCCGCCGCCAGCTGGATCCTCGTGCTCCGCGCGCAGGCCGCCGCCGTCCGCCGGCTGGGCGAGCGCCTCGCCGACGACAGCCCGACCCTCTCGATCGACCTCGACTGGACCGCCGACACGGCGCGACGCAAGTGGCGCCTCATCCGCCTGGTGTTCGTGGTCGCGCTCGTCGTGACCGTCGGCGGCACGCTCCTGCTCGGCCGGTTCGAGCGGCAGGATGCGGCCACGGTCATCGCGCTCGTGCTCCAGTTCTCGCTGCTCGCGCCGGCGCTCACGTGCCTGTTCGTGTCCGTCGGCGCGCAGCTCTCGGGATCCGCCATCACCGGGGGCCTGGCGAAGGAGCACCGGAAGGCGGTGGCGCAGCGTGCCCTGGGCAAGGGCGAGGAGCTCGAGCCCGAGCTCGAGTGGCGCGCCGCGCGGCTCGCCGTCTTCAGCCGCACGCTGCAGCCGTTCCAGCTGGCGCAGTCGCTCATGCTGCTAGTCGGGATCTTCGTCCCCACCCTCATCCGCGGCGACATCGACGGCTGGTTGTTCGTCCTCTTCCTCATCAGCCTCGTCGTGTTCGCCGGCACGCTGCCGTTCGCGATCGTGCAGCACCGCCGCATGTCGCGGTACGCCGCGAACGTCGGCGACCTCCCGCGTGCGGACGCGCCCGTCTCGTCCGACCCGCCTGCCCAGCCCGCCTGATCCCGTGTCGGCGGCCCCCGCTACCGTCGACCCATGCCCGAGGGTGACTCCGTCTTCGTCCTCGCCGCGCGCCTCCGCGCGCAGGTCGAGGGCGCGCTCGTCGCGGACGGGGAGCTGCGGTCCGGCGCACGGGCGGGAGCGCGGCTCGGCGGGCGGCGCATCACCGGGTTCGACACGCACGGCAAGCACCTGCTCATGCGGCTGGACGACGCGTCCACCCTGCACACGCACCTGCGCATGCAGGGCTCGTGGACGGTCACCGGGCCGGGCAAGGGCGTCCCCGAGCGGATCCAGCACCAGGTGCGCGTGCGCCTCCGCCTCGACGACGGCCGCACCCTCTGGGGCATCGACCTGCCCGTGGTCGAGCTGATCCCCACCCGCGACGAGCGCGCGGCCATCGGCCATCTCGGGCCGGACCCGCTGCGTGACGACTGGGATCCGGCGCTCGCCGTCGCCCGCCTCGCCGCCCGGCCCGACGACGCGATCCGCGCGGCCCTCCTCGACCAGCGCCCGATGGCCGGCCTCGGCAACCTCTGGGTCAACGAGGTCGGCTTCCTGCGCGGCGTGCACCCCGCGACGCGCGTCCGCGACGTCGACCTGCCGCCACTCGTCGACCTCGCCGCTCGCTCGCTGCGCCACTCGGCGACGGTGCCGGCGGCGTACCAGATCACGACGGGTGATCCCCGCCGCGGCCGCACGCACTGGGTGGCCGGCCGCGCGGGCCGGCCGTGCCTGCGCTGCGGCACGACGGTGGTCGGCGTGGACGATCCGGGCGGCACGAGCGAGCGCGGGCGGCGGGCGTGGTGGTGCCCCAGGTGTCAGCCGGCTCCTCCACGCTGACGATCGGTCCAGCCCCGTTCCCGGTCCCGTGCGGCGTCCTCGAACCGAGGCGGAGACCTGCTTGACTTGCCGAATGGTTGCGCGCGGCTTCGAGCCCATCGGTGTCGGGTACGAAGGGCGCGATGTGGACGGGCTGCTGGCTGTCCTCGGATCGCGCGGCGTCGAGGTCCTGGTGGACGTGCGGCTCAACCCGCTCTCCCGCAAGCGCGGCCTCTCCAAGAAGGCGCTCTCGGAGCGCCTGGTGCGCGAGGGCATCGAGTACCGGCACGAGCCGGCCCTCGGCAATCCGCGGGACAACCGCGACGGTTATGCGGATCTGCACGGCGAGCCTGCGGAGCAGGCTCGGAGCGCCTTCCGGGCTCGGCTCGAGACGGATGAGGCGCGCGCGGCGTTGGACCGCATCCGGGCGGCGGGGGAGGCGCGGCAGGTCGCTCTCCTGTGCTTCGAGGCGGATGAGGCGCACTGTCACCGCGAGCAGATCCTCGATCGGCTGCGAGCGCTCGAGCCCGTCGCACCCTGAGGGTTCCGATGCCGGGAGTCCGGCGCACGGGCTCGGTGATCAAAAGAGCGTCACGCGTGTCTCGGTGGCCCGGGGTGTCGTCCACACCCCGAGCACCGCGAAGTTCCTCCGCTTCGCCGGGTGGGCGAAGTTGCCGACGAACAAGTACGTCAGGACAGGTTCGGAGAACTTCCCGGCCTCGAACTTCTCGCGGATGACCGCCTCCAGCGCATCCACCGTGACGTGCCGGAAGCGATGCTGCAGCGCCGCGAGCTCCCAATCGAGGATGCGCTGCCGGTGGCCGGCGCACTCGGGCGTCATGCACGTGTACGCGTAGCGGACGACGAGGCGCGGCGCCACCAGCGGAGGGACCTCGTCGACATCCCCGAGGAGCTCCGGTTGCTCCAGGTGCGCCGTCATCGCCTGGATCTGCGCGGGAGTCCAGCCGGGATGGGGCTCGATCGCCACCGACGTGAGAGCGCGCACCCGGACCAACCCCAGGGACTGCGCCCGGAGATCAGCGGCGACTCCGGCTTGCAGCTCGCACATGGTGGGCCCGGTGAGGGGCAGGAGAGCGGGGACGCGCGCGAGGCTGGTGGCGGGCTTGCCCACCAGCTCCACGGAATCCCACACCGGGCGTCTGCTCTCGTGACGATCGTCGCTCTTCGCGGGATTCACATCGATGTCGATGATCTGGTACTTGGCGTACTTCTGCTCGCCGGACAGATGGCGGAAGGGCACCGGATAGAGGCGGATCCAGTAGGGCTCCGGCAGGTCGAGGCGCACACCGGCGACGCAGACCGTGTCGATGTACTTCTTCGACGGCTCGGGAGCCGCTTTCACGGTGATGAGCACCCGCATGCGTTCGGCCAGCATCGCCGCCCCTCTCCTCGATTGCTCGGAGAGTAGGCACGGAAGGGAGCGTCCCGCCCCGATCGATGAAGGAATGTGAGCCGGGCTGCTTCGCTGCACCGGGGAGGGACTCGAGGAGGCGTGATGCGGCGACGCACGCGACATCGGGCGGGTCGCTCGGCTTCCGCCCTCCGCACCCCGCCCGCGAGGATGGACCCATGCCCTCCGACGACTTCGCCCGCTGGCTGCGCGCGCAGCCCTCGCTCACCGGATCCGCACCAGCCCTCGACACGACCGCCCTGCCGCAAGACCCCGACGACCTGTTCCGCACGTGGATCACCGAGGCCGCCGACGCGGGCGTCCCCGAGCCGCACGCCGCGACGCTCGCGACGGTCGATGCGGACGGCCTGCCCGACGCGCGCACGCTGATCCTCAAGGACGTCGGCCCACGCGGCTGGGCGTTCGCGGGCACGCGCTCCTCCGCCAAGGGCGCGCAGCTGGCGGCAGCCCCAGCCGCGGCGCTCGCGTTCTGGTGGCAGCCGATCGTGCGGGCGGTGCGGGTGCGCGGATCCGTCGCGGAGGCCACCGCCGAGGAGAGCGCCGCCGACCTGGCCGCGCGCTCGGCCGCGGCCCGCGCGGACGTGGATCCGGGCGACTGGGTGCTGTGGCGCATCCGCCCCGTGCACGTGGAGTTCTGGCAGGGCTCGCCCGACCGGCGGCACACGCGGATCCTGTTCGACCGCGTCGGCGACGAATGGACCCGGAGCGGCGCCGGCGGCGAGGGCCGCACCTAGCCGGACCAGTCCCGGGGCGACCCGGCGCGGGCGGGAGGCGCCACGCCCGCCCGCGCCGCGCGACGTCAGCGGCGGTCTCGGCCCACCGCGGTCACCGCATCCCCGATGGAGGTGCCGGGGTGGTCCTCGCGGTACGCGCGCACCGCTCGGGCGTCGATGTCACCAGCCGGCCGCGCCGGCACCCGCCCGAGCACGGCCCGGCCGGAGAGGAACGCGACGGCCAGGGCGACCACGATGAGGAGCATCCCGAGGACGTGATCGATCGTGAGGAAGGTCACGACCGCGAGGAGGGTCAGGAGGATCGGCGCGAGGGCCCGGAGCCAGCGGTTCATGAGAAGCACTGCTCCTTGATCTGGGTGACGCCGATGAGCTCACCGGCGAGGGCGGCCGCAGCACCCCCGAGGGCCTGCACCTTCTCGTAGGAGAAGCTCGCGCCCCACATGATCTTCGCGGCCTCTGTGACTCCCCCGAGCGACTTGATCAGGGCCTTGACCTTGAGGATCTTGGCGGCGGGGAAGGCCGTGGACGCGATCACGGTCGCGATCGCCGCGCCGCAGCCGAGGACGCTGGCCTGCGTGCTCACCATGCCCTCCGGTGCGGTGTTCGCGGGCGCGTTCGCGGCCAGCCACTGCTGCGTTGCAGCGTCGCCCTGGACGAGGACGTCATCGGGGATCTGCTCCACGAGGGCCAGGCCCTGCTCGAAGTCCCGCAGCTGGGCCTCCGATGGCGCGCTTTGGCCGGTGGATGCGGGGGGAGCCGATGAGGTGGCTGCCACGGCGGGACTCGCCCCGCCGAATGCGACGGCCACTCCCACGGCACCGCTGAGCAGGAGAGCCGAGATCTGATTCGTGCGCTTCATCTTCCTGGGTCCTCTCGGATCGGAGTCGGACGGTCGAGCTGATCAGCGCTCAACACGGTACCGACCAGGCGGCTCCTTCTCCACAGGCTTTGACGGCATACCCAGCGAAGGGCGGATCGCCGTGGTACGCGGTCGGCCTCCTGCTGCGAGGCGGGGTCGACGCCCTACACGACCGACGCCACCCCGAACACCGCCGCCGCGATCGCGAAGCCCATCGCGCCGATGGCCGTCTCCATCACCGTCCACGTCTTGAGGGTCGTCTTCACGTCCATCTCGAAGAAGCGGCCGACGAGCCAGAAGCCGGAGTCGTTCACGTGGCTCGCGACCACGGATCCGCCCGCCACAGCCACCACGAGCGCCGCGACCTGGAACGCGTTGAAGTCGCCCGCGAGGATCGCCGGGGAGATGAGGCCCGCGGCCGTGGTGAGCGCGACCGTCGCCGACCCTTGCGCGATGCGCAGGATCGCGGCGATGAGGAAGCCCGCGAGGATGATCGGGATGCCGAGGTCGCCGAGCACGTCGGCGAGGGCGTCGCCGATGCCGCTGGTGCGGAGGACGCCGCCGAACATGCCGCCGGCGCCGGTGATGAGGATCACCGAGCAGACCGGTCCGAGCGCCGACTCGAGGGTCTTCTCGAGCGCGCTCTTGTCGATCCCGCGGCGCCGACCGAGCACGAACGCCGCGACGAGCAACGAGATGAGGAGCGCGACGGGCGTCTCGCCGAGCGTGCGGAGCACCTGGTACCAGGCCTGGTCGCTCGCGCCCTCGGGGAGGATCCCGCCGGTGGATGCGGCGTTGAGGCCGGTGTTGAGGAAGATCAGGAGGAGCGGCAGCAGCAGCACGGCGATCACGGTGCCGAACCGCGGCGGGTTCGACTCGGCGTGCTCGTCGGCCTCGCCGAGCAGCGTCGGGATCGGCAGCACGAACCTCTTCCCCACCCACAGGCCGAACAGGTACGCGGTGACGTACCAGGTGGGGATCGCGGCGAGGAGGCCCACGAGGATCACGATGCCGACGTTCGCGCCGAAGAACTCGCTGGCCGCGACGGGGCCGGGGTGCGGCGGCACGAAGACGTGCATCACCGAGAAGGCGCCGGCCGCGGGGAGGCCGTAGCGGAGCACGCCGCCGCCGAGGCGACGGGCGACCGAGAAGACGATGGGCAGCATCACGACGAGGCCGGCGTCGAAGAAGATCGGGAAGCCGAAGAGCAGCGACGCGACCCCGAGCGCGAACGGGGCGCGCTTCTCGCCGAAGACGCGGATCAGGGTGTCGGCCAGCGCCTTCGCCCCGCCGCTGGTCTCGACCAGGCGGCCGAGCATCGCCCCGAGCCCCACGAGCAGCGCGACGGCGCCGAGGGTGGATCCGAAGCTGCCGACGAGCACGGTCACGATCTGCGAGGTCGGGATCCCGGTGGCGAACGCGGTGACGAGGCTCACGAGGATCAGCGCGACGAACGCGTGGACGCGCAGCGCGATGATCAGGATCAGCAGGACGGCGATGGCGCCCGCCGCGATCAGGAGGAGCGGCCCGGCGGTGAGGGTCTGCGTCCAGTCTTCGATGGTCATGGGGGCTCCGTTCGGCTGGGCGGATCCGTGGATCGTGTCGCGTGCGTCGGCGCCCGGCCGGGGAGGTGGGCGTCGTCGCCTGCGTGGGGCGGGCGGCGGTGGGGCCGCTCGCGTTCCGTCTACACAACACCCGTAGCCGCGTCCGCGTCCTCGAGGCGATGGCGCTCCTGGAGCCGAAGCGCCGCGTGGGCCTCGTGGTGCAGGGTGCGGATCGCTGGAACGTCTACGACCCGCGCATCATCCGCTGGCGCCTCAGCGGGCCCGGCCGCTCGGATCAGTTCCGCTCCGTCACCCAGCTGCGTCGCGCGGTCGAGCCGCTCGCCGCGTAACTCGCTGCGTGCAACGCCACTGCTGCTCAGCGCACGCGCATCGCCGAGCTCGCGGTGGATCTCCGGCGCCTCGGCGAGGCCAGCGCCCTCGTCGGCTTCCTCGCCGCCGACATCGAGTTCCACCACCTGATCCTCGAGGCCAGCGGCAACGACATGTTCTGCGCCCTCCGCGAGGTGATCACGGAGGTCCTCAGCGGTCGCGCGCACCAGGGGCTGATGCCGCGGACGCCGCGGCCGCATGCGCTCGACACCCATGAGCAGGTGGCGCATGCGATCCGCGATGGCGATGCGGCGACGGCGGAGGCGGGGATGGCGTCGTTGCTGGCGGAGGTCAGCAGTGCGGTTGGCTAAGCAATCGCCGTGTGCCTGTACTCGTATCGTGCGTGTTCGGCCTAGACAAAGTACAAGGCGGCGGTATTCGGCGGGTCCATCACTTGTATGCGGTCGAGTCTAGGCGTGCCGCTAAGGCGGCAATGGTAATGGCGAGGGGTGCCGTGGAGTTGGCGGGAAGTCTCGCATGAGGCCTAAAGCGTTCATCGCGACCTACGCAGAACCTCAGTGGTTCCTCTAGACAGTCTTTTACGAGATCGTCATACTGAGTCAGTGCGCATGACTTACGAACCCTTTGCAACTACTACCCGTGACTTGCGTCCAGTAGGCGAGTTTTTCGACGTTCTAAGACGTGACGCCGCAAATAAGCTTCAATCGATAGGTTCGACATTGGAACTAAGGCAATTTGCTGAAGAGGAGGTTCCCCGACTCAAAGCAGACGTAAAAGATATCGTTCCGGAGCTTGGCGGTTCGAGACCGGCACGGGTGGATGAGCCGGAGTGGAAGAGGGCTGAAGACAATTCCACGCACAAAGTGGCACGTCACTATATTGCAACCGAAATTATTGGGGAGCCGCACCTGCTCTGTTACTGGCCGACATTAGATTCGCCTATTCTCCCTGTCGATGACCACGATGGCCCCAGAGCCGGACTGACTGTGGAACTTCGCCGTGAAATCTGGGAGATTGCCCGTTATGACGAGTCGAACGGCAAGCATACTTGGGGTTTGTATACGTCAATTTACCTAACCCCGCATGGAGAGCAACTTATACAAAACAGCAAGTTAGACGTCAACCGTATTTTCAGACGGCGACATGAATATGTTGAGCCAATAATTGCCGAGCTCTTGAGTCAAGCGAAAAACTTTGCCATGAACGAGTATCCAGAATGGCTAGATAACCTGCTGCATGAAAAGTTGCTCGAGTTGCAAGCCAGAGAGTCGGTGTCGCAAAGTCTTGTGTTTCCTAGTGAATGGAAGATGCCTCCTCTGATACTTGAGGATAAAGAGAGCCCGCACGGGGATGGGCCCGTCGTCGATTTAACGCATGCAGAAATCTCGCTCCAACCCACTCCCCATCTGGCGGCTAAGTCGTTTGTAGATTTACAACAAGTTATTCGCCGATGGACAGATGCCATTGAGCGATATCCGCGGGCGTTCTCGAAACTCAGCGAAGATCAGTTAAGCGATCTCCTCGCAGCCACCTTAAACGCGACTATGCCGGGCGCCAACCGCGAAGTATACACTCGCACCGGAAAGAGCGACATATTTATTCAAGCTGATATACTCCAGAAAGGCTCTGGGCCGGAAAAGGTTTTTATTGCGGAGTCAAAATGGGCTCGGAGCGTCTCCATTGTTCAAAAGGCTTTGGATCCACAGCTCTTTAGTTACTTGTCGGCACATGATACAGCGGCCGTGCTGCTGCTTTTGTTCAAGCAGAAAGACTCGCAAAAAGCTGCGCTCACTTACCTAGCGGCTCTAGAGAGCGTGGCCGGTTTTCAGTGCCGATCAAAATCAGCAGTCGAAGAGTGGCCCATTTTGACTTACTTAGTGGAGGGTAAGACCGTAAGCGTGTGTGTTGCTACTGTCTTCCTTCCGGCGTACGAAAGCTCGACTCTTCGGGAGGACGACGATGCATGAAGTGGCTTTTCGCAGATATCGAGAATTTGTCGATGCCAGGGTGGCGGCCAACAACTCCATGATTGCTCTACTTGCTGGTTCGCGACTGGCTTCGCATTCGATGCAGCTACACGCGGGTTCACCTCACTATTTAAGTGGCTTGTTTCCCCGGGTCCGTGATATTGAACGCTTTAATCTTTCTCCAGACATGGCAACACAGTTGCTCGATAATGCTGACGAGCATCTCTCGGCTGTCGCCATTCCTTACGCCCTGGCGGTTTATGAAGCATTCGTGATAGATGCTATAGCAATTTTGAAGCGAGATGGGCATAACATTGATGAGAGCCGGGGCTCCAGGTCCGCTGGGCGGATGCATGCGACCTTCTACGTAGGAGCGAACGCAATAGAACCTATGGAAGTGACGCGGCTCTTCCACGTCTTGAGGTGTATGCGCAACGCCCAAATTCATCGTGGCGGGCTGGTAACGGATGAGTTGCGCACCGCGCTGGAGGCCTTACAAGAGGGCGAGCGCTCGCGTTGGGAGCAGCTCACGATGATGCCGCTCGCAGACCAATTCACTGGCCCCCGAATCCAATTTCATATTGGCCACCTTGTCGCGTCCTTTGCAATTACGAAGGAGGTGGCACGCAGAATAAACGAAGCGCTGAGCATACATGTTTCAAGGGCAACGTGGGCATTAATGGCGGCGGAAGACTATGATGCTGAAAGTAGCTATCCCCGAAATAGTACAAACTGGCGAAGAGCATTTGTAGGCTTTTCTCGTTACAACTACCGCGAGCGGCTGGCCTTGACGCGGGATGAATTGGAGAAGGCAGCACGAGATTTGGAAATGTGGACCATTGCCGAGACATGGTCATAAAGAAACACGGGGGCTCTTCCTATTGAGCTACTCCGGCACGCCGGGCTAGGACTTGAACCTAGGTCTCCACTGTTTTTGTGCGACTGAAGCCTTCGAAGCTTCGGGCATCTCATGCAGCCGCTTTGTCAAACTAGACGATTGGGTGCTTCTGGTCAAGGATCGGGACAGATGTGGAGCGAGTGACGGGAATCGAACCCGCGCTATCAGCTTGGGAAGCTGAAGTTCTACCATTGAACTACACTCGCGCGACCGGCCAGGAGCCGGGTCGAGACCACAGCCTAGCAAGAGTCCGGCCGGGCGCCACCCCGCGCCGGTAGGCTCCTGCCGTGCTCCTCTCCGACCGTGACATCACCGCCGAGCTCGACGCCGGACGAGTGGCCCTCGATCCCTACGACCCCGGGATGCTGCAGCCCGCGAGCATCGACGTGCGCATCGACCGCTTCTTCCGGCTGTTCGACAACCACAAGTACCCCTACATCGACCCCGCCGAGGACCAGCCCGAGCTCACGCGCCTCATCGAGTCGAAGCCGGGGGAGCCGTTCATCCTGCACCCGGGCGAGTTCGTCCTCGGATCCACGTTCGAGCTGGTTACGCTGCCCGACGACGTCGCCGCGCGCCTCGAGGGCAAGAGCTCGCTCGGCCGCCTCGGCCTCCTCACGCACTCCACCGCCGGCTTCATCGACCCCGGGTTCTCCGGCCACGTCACGCTCGAGCTGTCGAACGTCGCCACGCTGCCCATCAAGCTCTGGCCCGGGATGAAGATCGGCCAGCTCTGCTTCTTCCGCCTGTCGTCGCCCGCCGAGAAGCCCTACGGATCCGGCGAGTACGCCTCCCGCTACCAGGGCCAGCGCGGCCCCACCGCCTCCCGCTCGCACCTCAACTTCGTGCACACCGACGTGACGGTGACGGACGCGGGGCAGTCGGGGGAGTAGCCCTCCGCTCGCCGCACGGTGACGCCCGGGCCTCACCGAGCACCCGTCGCGCCCGCGCACCCGCGCACCCGCGCACCCGCGCACCCGCGCACCCCCGCACCCCCGCACCCCCGCACCCCCGCACCCCCGTACCCACCGTGGAGAACCCGCCGACCCCACCTCCGCCGCGTGCCATCCTCAGCCACCGGTTCCGATTCCCCTCGTCGTGATACCGCCAGGGGCGCCCCTCCGCACGACCCACCACGCACGACAGCCACGCACCACGCACCAGCCAGCGATCCACCTGGGGCGCTTCGTCCGCACGCCGCCGGGCCGACCTCCGTCGCCCGGCCCCGTCCCACGAAGGAGAAGGCCATGTCGTCACGTCCACGCAGCAGCAGAGGCAGCAGGAGGAGGTGGGTGGCGGCGCTCGTCGTCGGCACCGTCCTCGCCACCGGTTCCGTCGCGGTCACGCATTCCGCCAACGCGGAGGAGGCCGAAGCCGCGACCGTGTACCCGTACACGCTGAAGTCGAGCAAGATCCGGGCCGGCTTCGCCGCCGACGGCTCGCTCCAGTCGCTCAAGATCCCGGGCGACATCCACGACACCGAGTACCTCATGAACCCCACGACCGCGCCCGACCAGGCCGCCGATCCGGACGTCGGAAACCGCCAGTGGCTCGGCAACCTGATGTTCTCCTACGCCACGGGTGACGGCGCCATCACGAAGGACGGCGTCGGATCCACCGCGTGGAAGACGGCCTGGACCACCCGGTCGCAAGACGCCCGCACGGTCACCGCCACGCCCACGAGCGTCACCGTCACCTACGCCGACTCGAAGGACCCGCGCGGCATCTCCGGCTTCACCGTGCGCGAGACGTACTCGATCGCGGCCGACGGCTCCCTCACCTGGAAGCAGGACGTCACCAACTCGGGCAGCCAGCGCCTCGTCATCGGCGACTGGGGCATGCCCGTCCCCGGCAACGAGCTCTGGAAGGGCGGCGACCGGATCTACGAACGCCGCGTCCTCACCCACTCCTACGTCGGCAAGAACGGCTCCTACATCACCCTCGAGCGCCCCAGCGGCCAGGGCCCGTTCGTCGCGCTGACCCCCGACACCGCCACCGGATCCGGCCTCGAGTACCAGGACCGCTGGCGCACCCAGGAGGTGGGCGACACCCCGTGGGCCTGGAACGAGGACAAGGAGGGCTCGATGGTGAAGGGCCTCAACGTCTACTACGCGCACTCCATGGCGATCCAGAAGACGAACCGCGGCTACCTCGGCTCCACCAGCCTCGCCCTCGCCCCCGGCGCGACGCAGAGCTACACGTACCACCTCGGCTCCGTCGCCGACGATCACGCGCTGAAGCAGTCGATGTACGACCAGGGGCTGCTCGACACCGCGGTCGTGCCCGGCTACATCGTGCCGGTCGACCGGAAGGCCGAGATGGCGTTCCGCGTGAAGGGCACCATCACGTCCGTCACGGCGCACAACCGCAACGACCTGCACGGCGCCACGCCCACGGATCCGACGGTCACGTTCTCACGCGGCAACGGCGACTACCGCATCTACGACATGGCGTTCGACCGCACGCAGCTCGGCGCGGACGACGTGACGGTGGCGTACACCGACCAGACGGGAGCTGCGCGCACCTCGGTGCTCCAGTTCTCGGTGATCGACGACATCGCGCACCTGCTCGACACGCACGCGCAGTTCATGGTCGACAAGATGCAGTGGACGCCGAAGGACGGCATCGCCGCCTCCGACATCCGGAACTACACGTTCGACGACTGGATGATGAACGCGAAGGACGGCAGCGTCCCCACCCCGTCCAATCCCGCGGAGGGCCGCCGGAACGTCTACGACGGCTATTGGGGCCTCGGCGACGACTGGGGATATCCGCACGCGGAGTTCCTCGCCGAGAAGCAGGTCGTCCGGCCCGACGCGCACCAGATCGAGGCGCTCGACATGTACCTCCAGAAGGCGGTCTGGGAGCACCTCATGGGCAACACCTCGGCCACCGCGGCGCCCAGCTACGTGATCCACGACTTCTTCGAGCAGGGGAAGCCGGGCGCCCAGAACGACACCCCCATCGGGCGCGGCTACGCGTACCCGCACATCTACAACACGTTCCTCTCGATGTACGAGGTCGTGAAGAAGAACCCGTCGGCGGTCGCGTACCAGCACCCCGCCGAGTGGTACCTCCAGGCGGCGTATGGCGTCTTCAAGGAGCTGTACGACAACAAGGACGTGTTCTACAACTACTCGACCGGGCTCATGGGCGAGCAGTCGACGCCCCGCCTCATCGACGACCTCCGGGCCGAGGGCATGGGCGCGCAGGCCGACGACATCGTGAAGAAGATGGCGACGAAGTACGCCAACGTCTCCGCGGCGAAGTACCCGTACGGATCCGAGTACACCTACGACAACACGGGCGAGGAGGCCGTGTACATGCTCGCGCGCACCAACGTCGACGCGGATCGCACGAAGGCGCTCAAGATCATGCGCGACATCGTGTCGAAGACCGAGGCCGACCGCGGCCGCATGCCCGTCTGGTACTGGAACTCCGTGCCCACCACCATCACGGGCGAGAACACCTGGCAGTTCCAGTACACGGCGGCGCTCGCCGGCTACACGATGGACGACTACATCAACCACACGGCGGCCCTCGAGACCGGCGCCCAGGCCGTCTCGCCCGCCCGCCGGGCCGAATTGCAGCGGCTCAACTACGCCGGGAAGGTGGCCGAGCTCGCCACGGTGAACGCGGGGCAGATCAGCTCCGCCCCGGAGAACATCGGCGCCTCCGCGTGGACCTACCAGTCCGAGCGCGGCAACCTCGGCACCACGGGCGTGGGCGGCGGATCCGACGTGCCGCTCCTCAACGGCTGGCGCGGCATGACCGGCGAGAGCGACCTCGGGCTCTGGGGTGCGATGCAGACCCTGAGCGCCGACGTGGTGACCGACGACCCGATCTTCGGCACCGTCGCGTACGGCGCCGACGTCTCGTCCGCCGGCGGATCGCAGACCGTCGTCCCGGAGGACGGCCTCCAGCGACGCCTGCACCTCGTCACGCAGCAGCTCTCGGTGGACCTGAAGGACGACGCGTACGCCCGCGCCACGGTGAGCTCGGACAGCACCGACCTGCGCCTCGCGATGCTCAACCGCGGTGGCGCCGCGCACTCCGGCGCGGCCGAGGTCACCGGTCTCGCATCCGGCACCTACGCGGTGGTCGTGGGCGGGGTGACGCAGCGCACCGTCACGGTGCAGCGTCCGGCGGCGGTGACGGATCCGATCGCGCAGCCCACGCGGATCGCGTTCGACGCCCCGGCCGGCGCCACGTTCGACGTGCACGTGGTGCGCACGGGCAGCTGAACCCGGTGGGGGATCCGGCGCGCTGCCGAGTACAGCTAGGCGCCCGGATCCCCCACCGCCGGCCCCGAGTGGTGGTGGTCGAACACGACGCTGGTGCGGGTCGACGCCACCGCCGGGTGCGCCGACAGGTGCTTCAGCACGAAGTCGCGGAGGTGGTCGCTGTCGCGGACGGCGATGTGGAGGATGAAGTCCTCGGATCCGCCGAGGAAGAAGAGCTGCACCACATCCGCCAGCTCGCGCATCTCGTCGGCGAACGCGGCCATCTCGTGCCGGGCGCCCGCACGGATCGCGATGCTGATGAGCGCCTGCAGGCCCACGCCCACCGCATCCGCGTCGATGGTGGCGGTGAAGCCCGTGATCACGCCGCGCTCGACGAGGCCGCGCACGCGGGTCACGCACGTCGACGGCGCGATGCCCGCCTGCTCCGCGAGGCGGCTGTTCGGGGTGCGCGCGTCGGCGCGGAGCAGGGCGACGAGCTTCCGGTCGACCGCATCCAGCGGCTCGGGGGCCCGCAGTTCCTTCGTCCGCATGATCCGCTCGCCCTCCCGCTCCGCAGGATCGCACCAGATGTACGTCTGCCGCCGACGATCCTACGGATTTCACGCGCTCGAAACGCACAATGGGCACCATGAGTCTCGCCCTCCCGCATCGCCGCCGCCGGCCGCACCTCGCGGGGAGACGAGACGGAGCACGCATGAAGGTCGGGATCCCCACCGAGATCAAGAACAACGAGAACCGGGTCGCCGCGACCCCCGCGGGCGTGCACGAGCTCGTGCGCCGCGGCCACGAGGTGCTCGTGCAGGAGGGCGCGGGGCTCGGATCCAGCATCACCGACGCCGACTACGTCGAGGCGGGCGCGACCATCGTCGCCACGGCCGACGAGGTGTGGGGCGCGGCGGATCTGCTGCTCAAGGTCAAGGAGCCGATCGCGGAGGAGTACCCCCGCATGCGCGCCGGCCAGACCCTCTTCACCTACCTGCACCTCGCGGCGTCGCGGCCCTGCACGGATGCGCTCGTCGCCTCCGGCACCACGGCCATCGCCTACGAGACCGTGCAGCTGCCGAACCGCCAGCTGCCGCTCCTCCAGCCGATGAGCGAGGTCGCCGGCCGGCTCTCCACGCAGGTCGGCGCGTACCACCTGATGCGCGCGGCCGGCGGCCGCGGCATCCTCCTCGGCGGCGTGCCCGGCACCCCGAAGGCGCGCGTCGTCGTGATCGGCGGCGGCGTCGCGGGCGAGCACGCGGCGGCGAACGCGCTCGGCATGGGCGCCGACGTCACGATCATCGACCTCTCCATCCCGCGCCTCCGCGAGCTCGAGAACCGCTTCGGCGGGCAGGTGCAGACGCGCGTCTCCTCCGCGTACGAGATCGCGGCGCAGCTGAAGGACGCGGATCTCGTGATCGGCTCCGTCCTCATCCCCGGCGCGCAGGCGCCGAAGCTCGTGACCGACGCGATGGTCGCGACCATGAAGAAGGGATCCGTGCTCGTCGACATCGCCATCGACCAGGGCGGCTGCTTCGAGGGATCCCGCCCCACCACGCACGACGACCCGACCTTCGCGGTGCACGACAGCGTCTACTACTGCGTCGCCAACATGCCGGGCGCGGTGCCGGAGACCTCCACGCGCGCGCTCACGAACGCGACGCTGCCGTACGTGATCGCCCTCGCGGAGAAGGGGTGGAAGCGGGCCCTCGCGGAGGATCCGGCGCTCGCCCTCGGCCTCAACGTGCACGACGGCCACGTCACGAACTCGCACGTCGCGGCGGCGCTCGAGATGCCGCTGACGCCGGTCGCGGAGGCGCTCGCGGGTTGACGGGCTCGCGGGTCATGTGACCCGAAGTGGAGGCGGAGGAGCCCCGAACTGGTGCCAGGATCTGGTCGGTCCCCTGTCCATCGCCTGTCAGCCTCGGAGCATGACCCAGTACGCCCCACCTCCTGCATCCGCACCCGAAGCGCCTCGCACCAACGGCAACGGCCTCGGCCTCGCCGCCCTCATCGTCGGGATCGTCGCCCTCGTCGGCTCCGTCATCCCGTTTCTCAACTACGTCACCGGCTTCGTCGCCTTCGTCGGGCTCGTCCTCGGCGTGATCGCCCTGTTCCTCAAGAACCGCCGCAAGGGCGCCGCGATCGCCGGCACGATCATCAGCGTCGTCGCGCTGATCCTCTCCGTCGTCCTCGCGGTCACCTACACCGCGGGCTTCGCGTCCGGGGTCTCGGACGCCATCGAGACCTCGCAGGCGGAGGCCTCCGCGGCGGCCGAGCGGGAGGTCACCGTGACCTACGAGCTCACGGGCTCGGCGACCTCCGTCTCCGCCACCTACTCCACCTTCACGGACGGCAACTCCGGATCCGAGCAGGCGACCGAGCAGGCGCTGCCCTTCTCGAAGGAGATCGTCGCCAAGGTGGGCGGGACGTTCGACTTCTCGAGCTTCACCCTGAGCGGCACGTCCGGGACCGAGGGCGGCGACGTGACGTGTCGCATCCTCGTCGACGGTGCTCCGGTGGCGGAGCAGACCGCCACCGGCGCGTACGCGTCCGCGTTCTGCTCGGCCAGCTCGGAGGACCTGCGCGGCGAGTGATCCGTCGCCGCCGAGAGGGCCCTGCCGCATCGCGGTGGGGCCCTTCGGCTTCGGCCCCAGCGGCGTCCCGAGCCGAGGGCCGACAGTCGCAGGATCGTGATGCCGCGGCGACCGCATCCGCCTCCGGCCCTGGCAGGGTCGATGCATGACCTTCCGCTACGCCCCCGAGCCCGAGCCGACCGAGCCCCGGGAGCGGAGGACGTCGAACGGCGTCGGCGTCGCCGCGCTCATCGTGGGCGTGCTGTCGCTGATCGGCTCGGTCATCCCGCTGCTCAACTACGGGTCGGGGTTCCTCGCGTCCGTGGGCGTCGTGCTCGGCATCATCGGCCTGCTGCTCCGCGACCGGCCGAAGGGCACGGCGGTGATCGGGCTGATCGTGAGCGTCATCGCCGTGATCCTCTCGATCGTGCTCGCGATCGTCTACACGGTGGGCATCGCCACGCTCGTCGGCGGCGCGGTCGAGGATGCGCGGGAGCGGGCGCGCACGGCCGAGCCCGCCGTCCCCACGAGCCCGGCTCCCGGCGCGACGGACGGGATCGCGGTGGAGTACGAGCTGACGGGCACCGTGCCCACCGCGCTGGCCACCTGGAGCAGCGTGACCGCGGACGACATCGACTACGAGTCCGCCACCGCGCAGGGCCTGCCGTTCACGCGCGGCACGGTGCTGCCCGACGACGTCACGCCCCGGGACGGCGGCCTGACCCTGAGCGGGATGGCCGACGCGGCCGACGGCGACCTGACGTGCCGCATCCGCGTGGGCGGCGTGGTCGTCGACGAGCGGACGGCGTCGGGGCCGCAGGCGTCGGTCGTCTGCCTCGCCGACGCGGACGGGATCCGCGCGGCCGCCGGCTGAGGCGGGAGCGCACGCACCCGACCGGTGCGCGCGACGACGGGCCCGGCGCGCGACGCACCGGGCCCGCATCTGAGGGGCGAGGTCCCCGATCCCTCCCTCGTCGTCCGACCGGCACGTGGTGGTGAGCTGTTCCCGTGCACCGTTCCCGGTGCGAGGTGCGGGGCTGACGTGTGCTCGGCTCTCGCCGGGTGCGCTGCCCTCCGCGCCACAGAGGATCAGGATTCCCGCTGATCCGCCGGGGTGTGCCCGCTCCGGACGACTACCGACTCGCCCCTAGCCTTCCGTCCCGCCTGCCTCCTCGACCAGCTCCACCTCCCAGTTCGCGCGCTGGATCCTGGCGTCCATCTCCCGGAGCTCGCGCGCGGTGTCGTCGGCCCGGTCGCGCACCTCGCGGATCGGCAGCGCCGCGATCTGCCGCAGCTCGCTCCGCATCTGCCGCGGCGCGTAGCCGGCGGCCATGCCCCCGCCCGCACGGCCGGAGGCGGCGTCGGCGGCCGAGGTGAGGATCCCGTGCCGCGTCCGCAGCGCGTCGCGCCGGGCGAGCGCCGCCGTGAGGGGCGTGCCGTCGTCGAGGTGGGCGGCCGTGTTGGTGACGTTGATCCGGGTCACGAGCGCCGCCAGCAGGTCGACCGCCTCGACTGCCTCCGCGAGCAGCGCGGCCGCGTCCTCCGCGGGATCCTCGCCCTCCTGGTAGCGCGCGGTCGCCTGGATCCTGCTCCGCAGCGACTCGACGCGCCTCTGCAGGTCGGACCGTTCCATCAGCGCCTCGGCGAGTCTCATGCCTCCACCGTCTCACGGCTCCGGTCGCACCCGGAAGGGAGACATGATCCGCGGCCCCTCGTCCGCCGAGCACGCGCTTCCACCCCGACACCCGCGGCGCCCACGGTGATCCGCGCTGAGTCGCGTCGGCCTCATATAAGAAAATGCGCCGAATCTGCATAAACTGATGCCGGAGGACGAGATGGACGTGAGCACAGCACTGGGTGAGCTGGAAGCAGCGGGGTTGTCCCTCGTGCCGGAGAGCGCGATCGCCTTCCGCTCGGCAGACGGGCGCCGAGTCCTCCGGGGAACGAATCGACGCGTCCCGACCCCGTCCGACATCCGCGACGACCTCGAGCAGCTGCATCCCGACGAGCGTGTCCTGTACGTCGTCGATCGCCTGACACCGTCGCTCCGGGCGGCCGCGATGCGAGAGCCGAGGCTCATCTTCCTGGACCTCTCGACCGGCGCTGCGTGGATGGACGCGCGTGCGTCGCACGCGGATCGACCCGATCGCCGTTCGGTGACGAAGCGCGGCCGCCGCCCGTTCGGGCAGCTCGCCGTGGCTCGCGCGCTCCTCCTCGGGGGCCACTTCCGGCGGCAGCAGGACCTCGCGGAGCTGCTCGGACTCACTCAATCCGCTGTGTCCCAGGCGCTCACGCGGCTGGGTGACGGCGTCGTCCGGGCAGCGATGGGCTTCGAGGCGGGGGACCGGGCGCTGCTCCTCCGGCTCGCTGACGAGGAGTACCCGGGAGCGGGGGGCATCACGACCCACTGGTGGCACGACGGCGACCTCGAGACGCAGGCGCGGATGGTGCAGGCGCAGGACGGCGTCGTGCTGTCCGGTGATCTGGCCGCGCGACGCATCAGCGCATGGAGGAAGCCCGAGCGGGTCACCGCGTACGCCCCGACCGGCCTCGACGCGGCGAGACTCGGCTTCGCCCTCGCGGACGCCGCCGACCACACGCTCTCCGTCACCGTCCCCGCGGACAGGACCCTCTTCGCGACAGCGCGCGCCTTCGGCGTCGAGCCGGGGTTCGCCGATCCCGTCATCACCGCCCACGACGTCGAGCGCACCGGCAGCACGGGCGACCAGCAGGAGGCGGCGGAGCGGATCCGCGCCCTCATCCTCCGAGGGGCGTGGCACCCCGGTGGCGTCGGTCGCGACGGGGACGCGTGAGCGTGCCGACCGCCCACCTCGTCGCCAGCGGCCCGGAGGACGACGCGGCCTTCGTCGCGCTCCACGACCTCGCGCAGGTGCTGCAGGCGCATCCCGACGCGCGCGTGATCGGCGGGCACATGGTGGGGCTCATCACCGCCGCCTTCCCGAGCCCCGGCTTCGTCGAGCGGAGGACAGGCGATGCGGATGCGGGCATCCCGGTCGAGCTCGCGGACGACGGCTCCGTGCACGCGGCGCTCATCGCCGCCGGCTATCGGGATGTCTCGGGGAACAGGTACGTCCGTGGAGAGGCGGAGCCCATGCCGACCGTCGATCTCCTCGTCCCCACCCTGACCGGTCGGTTCTCCGATGCGCTCCACGGCGGACGCCGGCTCGACGCGATGCCCGGCCTCCATCTCGCGGTGGCGTCGCCGTTGCGTCTCGACGCGTCGCTGCTGCTCCAGGACGGGACGGAGCTGTCGACGTCGGTGGTCGTCCCCGGACTGGAGGCGGCCGTGGTGCTCAAGGCGTATGCGTGGCGCGGCCGTGGCGGGCAGACGGTGAAGGACGTCACCGACCTGTCGAACCTCCTCCACGTCCGCGAACGGCATGGTGACGACGCGGGTCCATGGACGCTCGGGCAGCCGGGGCTCACCGGGGCCCGCGGAGACGCCGCGCAGCACCTTCACGCCCTCGCGGACCGCCTCGCGGGCCGTTCGGCTCGCCAGCTCGCGGTCGATCCGCGTCGACTGGCCGTCCTCATCCGACGGCACGTCGCGCATCCGTGAGGATGGTCGCCGGCGTGCTGGAGCCCGCGTCCAGCTGCCGTCCGCCTCGCGGTCGCCGCGCTCGTGGATGATGGTCGGGGACCCGCACCGGGCGGGCCGGGACAGGAGCGACCGTGAGCAGAGCGCAGGCATCGGACGAGCAGGGCACGACGCGGGGACTGGTCCTCGGCGGCGGCGGCGTCGCCGGCATCGCGTGGGAGACCGGGCTGCTGTCGGGCCTGATCGCCGCGGGCATCGACCTCGACGCGGCGGACGCCGTCGTCGGCACGTCGGCCGGATCCGTCGTCGCGATCAACCTGCGCGCGGGCGCCATCGACGCCGCCTACGACGAGCACTTCGTCGACGTGGCGGGCATGGCGGAGCCCACCGGCAGCCGCGACCTCTCCCGCACGATCGAAGTCATCGGCGAGGGCGTCGTGAGCACCGCGGGCGAGATCCCGACGCGCCAGAGGATCGGCGAGTTCGCCCTCGAGGAGTACGACCCCGAGGTGGACGACGCCGCGAGCGTCGAGCGCATCGGCCAGCTGCTGCCGATCCACGACTGGCCCGAGAAGGACCTCCGCATCACCGCGGTCGACGCCGGCACCGGCCGCTTCACCGTCTTCGACAAGGACTCCGGCGCCGACCTCGTGCGCGCGTCCGCCGCGAGCTGCGCCGTCCCCGGCGTGTTCCCGCCCGTCACCATCGACGGCCGCCCCTACATGGACGGCGGCATGCGCTCCGGCACGAACGCCGACGTCGTCGCCGAGCACGAGCGGATCCTCGTCATCGCGTGCGGCCCCGAGGCGCCCGCCTCCGGCATGGGCCCGACGCTCTCCACCGTCGTGCAGCAGCTGCGCGGCCGGGCCGAGGTGCTCGTGATCCAGGCCGACGCGGAGAGCACGGCCGCGTTCGGCGAGAACTCGCTCCTGCTCTCGACCCGCAAGGTCTCCGCCGAGGCGGGCCGCCGCCAGGCCGAGCGCGTCGCCGACGAGGTCCGCGCGTTCTGGGGGTGATCCCGCCCGCCCGACGGGTGCGCGACGAGGGGCCCGGCCGCGCGAAGCGGCCGGGCCCCTCGCCGGTGGAGCGTCGGATCAGACCGTGGGCACGGCCGCCGCATCCGGCGAGCCGGCGTGCGCCGGGTGCTCCGGGTACAGCAGCGGCAGCTGCAGCGTGAGCCACGGGCTGAAGGCCCACGGCGTGTGGGCGACCGCGGGGATCAGCTCCTCGGGATCCGCCCACCGGTACTCGCCGACCTCCTCGGGTCGCGGATCCACCGGCGTGGCCGCCACGGCGCGGAACACCGGGCAGATCTCGTTCTCGACGATGCCCGCGGCGTCGGTCGCGCGGTAGCGGAAGTCGGGAAGCACGAGCTCGACCGAGGCGAGGGTGAGCCCGAGCTCCTGCTCGGCGCGGCGGTGCACGGCCTCGAGCATGTCCTCGCCCGGGGCGGGGTGCCCGCAGAACGAGTTCGTCCAGACGCCGGGCCAGGTGAGCTTGCCGATGGCGCGGCGCGTGACGAGGATCCTGCCCTCCGCATCGAACACGTGGCACGAGAACGCGAGGTGCAGCGCGGTGTCGCGGGTGTGGACCGTCGCCTTCGGCGCCGTCCCGATGGTCTCGCCGTCGTCGTCCAGGAGGACGACGAGCTCGGTGTGCTGTGACATGCGCTCCCTGCTTTCCGTTACCGCCTCGATGTTAGGTTTCATCCGTGGACGCCACCAACCTCGCTGCCGTCTCCACATCGAGGCAGGCCCACGTGAACGGCGTGCTGGATGCGTTCTTCGCCCGCTCCCTCGTCCGCGCCGAGGCCATGGGCGACGAGTACGTGAAGCTGTGGCGCACGCTGGAGTCCAACACGGCCGGCGGCAAGCGCTTCCGTCCCCGCATGGTCATGGCCGCGTACGACGGCCTCGGCGGCCAGGACGTGCAGGCCGCGGCCCACGTCGGCGCCGCGTTCGAGATGCTCCACACCGCGCTCATCGTGCACGACGACGTCATCGACCGCGACTTCACCCGGCGCGGCGGCCCCAACGTCTCCGGTGCCTACCGCGACATCGCCACCGCGCAGGGCCTGCCCCAGCCGCTCGCCGAGCACCGCGGCATGTCGGCCGCCGTCATCGCGGGCGACCTCGCGCTCGTCAACGCGTACCGCCTCATCGACGCGAGCGGCGTGCGCGACCTCACCCGGTCGCACCTGCTCGAGATCCTCGACGACGCCGTGTTCGCATCGGCCGCGGGCGAGCTCATCGACGTCGAGTTCTCGCTCACGGCGGACGTGCCGAGCGTCGAGGAGATCCTCCGCATGGAGCGCCTCAAGACCGCCGTCTACTCGTTCGAGGCGCCGCTGCAGGCCGGCGCCGTGCTCGCGGGCGCGCGCCCCGAGGTCGTGGCCGCGCTCGGCGACTTCGGCCGGGACATCGGCATCGCCTACCAGGTGGTCGACGACGTGCTCGGCGTCTTCGGCGATGAGGAGGAGACCGGCAAGACGAACCTCGGCGACCTCCGCGAGGGCAAGCGCACCGTGCTCATCGCCCACGCCGTCCGCTCCTCGGAGTGGCGGGAGATCAGCGCGCTCATCGGCAAGGACGACCTCTCCCGCGGCGAGGCGGCCCTCGTGCGCTCGGTGCTGGAGAGCTCCGGCGCCCGCGCGTTCGCCGAGGGCGTGGCGCGCGACCTCGCGACGGCCGCGTGCGCGCGCCTCGAGGACCCGGTCGTGCCGGAGGCGCTCCGCCGGGAGCTCGCGCCCGTCGCCGAGTCCGTGCTCGGGCGCATCCGATGACGCGTCGCCTGCCCGGCCGCCGGCCCGCCGCCCCCGAGGCGCCCACGGGCCTCGACAAGTACGACCGGGTGGCGCAGGACACGGCCTCCGTCGTGATCCGCCGCTACTCCACCTCCTTCGGCCTCGCCTCGCGCCTCCTCGGCGCGGACGTGCGCCAGCACATCGAGAACGTGTACGCGCTCGTGCGCATCGCCGACGAGATCGTCGACGGCGCCGCGGCCGGTGCCGGCGTGGATCCCGCGCACGTCGAGGACCTGCTCGACGCCCTCGAGCAGGAGACCGAGGACGCGATGCTGCGCGGCTACAGCACCAACCTCGTCGTGCACGCGTTCGCCATCACGGCCCGCCGCGCCGGCTTCGGCGCCGAGCTCACGGCGCCGTTCTTCGCCTCCATGCGCATGGACCTGCGGCGCATGGAGCACACGCCCGCCTCCTTCACGGAGTACGTCTACGGATCCGCGGAGGTCGTCGGCCTCATGTGCCTCCGCGCGTTCCTCATGGGCCACGCCACCACGCGGCCCGAGCGGATCCGGTTCGAGGAGGGCGCGAAGCGCCTGGGCGCCGCGTTCCAGAAGGTCAACTTCCTGCGCGACCTCGCCGCCGACCACGACGCGCTCGGCCGCAGCTACTTCCCGGGCGTCGACGTCGCGTCCTTCTCGGAGGCCGACAAGGAGCGCATCCTCGACGACATCGACCACGACCTCCGCATGTCCGGCGCCGTGATCCCCGACCTCCCCGCCTCCAGCCGCCGCGCCGTCGCGCTCGCGCAGGGCCTGTTCGCCGAGCTCGCCGTGCGGCTCCGCGACACCCCGGCGGCCGAGCTGGCGCGCACGCGCGTGCGGGTGCCGGATCCCGTGAAGGCCCGCATCGCGCTCGCCGCCGCCACGGGCGCCGAGCCCTCGGGCGTCGACGGCCGCCTCGTCCGCCGCTCGCGCGCCCCCCGCGTCCACGGCGCGCGCTCCACGCCCGCGTCCCGCGCGGAGACCGACGACCACGACGACCACGACCACCGCCCCGCCCCGTCCGACCCCGAGCAGCAGGAGAGCGCCATGACCGCACCCACCGCCATCGTGATCGGCGGCGGGATCGCCGGCCTCGCCTCCGCCGCGCTCCTCGCCCGCGACGGCTACCGCGTCACCCTCGTCGAGGGCCGCGACGAGGTCGGCGGCCGCGCCGGCTCCTGGGAGCGCGACGGCTTCCGCTTCGACCTCGGCCCCAGCTGGTACCTCATGCCCGAGGTGTTCGACCACTTCTTCAAGCTGATGGGCACGAGCGCGGCCGAGCAGCTCGACCTGGTGCGCCTCCCCGGCTACCGCGTGCTCTTCGAGGGCGACCCGGATCCCATCGACATCCGCGACTCCCGCGAGGCCAACCTCGACCTGTTCGAGAGCGTCGAGCCCGGATCCCGCCCCGCGATGGCCCGCTACCTCGACTCCGCGAAGGAGGTCTACGAGATGGCGAAGAAGCGCTTCCTCTACACGACCTTCGCCGACTACCGGCCGCTGCTGAAGCGCGACGTCGTCACCCGCACGGGCACGCTCGGGAAGCTGCTCCTCACGCCGCTCGAGACGCATGTGGCGCGCTACGTGAAGGACCGGCGCCTCCGCCAGATCCTCGGCTACCCCGCCGTCTTCCTCGGCTCCTCCCCGAAGCTGGCGCCGAGCATGTACCACCTGATGAGCCACCTCGACCTCGAGGACGGCGTGCTCTACCCGCAGGGCGGCCTCATCACCGTCATCGACGCCATCGAGCGGGTCGCGCGCGCCGAGGGCGTCGAGATCCGCACGGGCGCGCCCGTCTCGCGCATCCTCACCGAGCCGACGAAGGCCGGCAAGGCGCGGGCGCGCGGCGTGCAGATCACCACCGACGCCGGCACCGAGACGCTCGACGCCGACGTGGTCGTCTCCACCGCCGACCTGCACCACACCGAGACCGAGCTGCTCCCCGAGGCGTTCCGCACCTACCCGCAGGCGTACTGGGACAAGGCCACCGCGGGCCCCGGCGCCGTGCTCGTCTACCTCGGCGTGAAGGGCGAGCTGCCCGAGCTGCACCACCACACGCTGCTGTTCACCGAGGACTGGGACGAGAACTTCTCCCGCATCTTCCCGCCGAAGGGCGGCGCGACCTCGGTACCGGATCCCGCCAGCATCTACGTCTGCAAGCCCAGCGCCACCGACGGCTCGGTCGCGCCCGCGGGCCACGAGAACGTCTTCATCCTCGTGCCGATCCCCGCCGACCCGACCATCGGCCGCGGCGGCATCGACGGCGCCGGGGACGCGCGCGTCGAGGAGATCGCCGACCGCGCCATCCAGCAGATCAGCGACTGGGCCGGCATCCCCGACCTGGCCGAGCGCATCGTGCTCCGCCGCACCTCGGGCCCCGGCGACTTCGCCGCCGACCTGCACTCGTGGAAGGGCACCATCCTCGGGCCCGCGCACACGCTCTCGCAGTCGGCCATGTTCCGTGCCGGCAACACGAGCAAGCGGGTCGACGGGCTGCACTACGCCGGCGGATCCACCATCCCCGGCATCGGCCTGCCCATGTGCCTCATCAGCGCGGAGATCCTCGTGAAGCGCCTCCGCGGCGACACGTCGACCGGCCCCGGCGCCGAGCCGCTCGTGCGCACGGTCGGCCGCCCGGTGGTCTGATGGGCCTCCTCTACCTCGCGGCCCTCCTCGTCACCCTCGGCTGCATGATGCTCGTCGACCGGCGCTGGCGTCTGTTCTTCTGGCGCGACCGCACCGCCGCGGCCGTCACCACGCTCGTGGGCGTCGCCTTCTTCCTCGCCTGGGACGTGGCCGGCATCTCGCAGGGCATCTTCTTCCGCGGCGAGACGCCGTTCATGACGGGCATCCTCGTGGGCCCCGAGCTCCCGCTCGAGGAGGTCTTCTTCCTCACGCTGCTCTGCTACCTCACGATGAACCTCGTCAACGGGTTCAGCCGCCTCGCCGACCACCACGTCGCCCGGGCGAGGGAGCGCGCGAACCGATGAGCTACCTCGTGCTCGACCTGCTGTTCCTCGCTCCCGTCGCGGTCGTCGGATTCCTGTTCCGTCGCCTGCTGCTGCGCGAGGCCAACGCCGTGCCGTACGGATCCAGCCGCTTCGACTACCCCGAGTACTACTGGTACCGGCGGATGCCCGTCGCGATCCTGCTCGTGATGACGCTCATCTTCGACAACATCATGATCAAGGTCGGCCTCGTCGGGTACGACCCCGACAAGCTCGTGGGCCTCGTGCTCGGCTACGCGCCCATCGAGGACTTCGCCTACGCGATCGCGGCCCTCGTGCTGCTGCCGGCCGTCTGGTACCTGCTGCGCCGCCGCCGCAGCGTCTCCGGCATCGAAGCGCATGAGTGACGTGCGGGCCCGGCCCGGCGCCGCGGAGATGATCCGCACCATCGCGCTGTCGTCCCGCCCGCTCTCCTGGGTCAACACGGCCTTCCCGTTCGCGGCCGCCTACCTCACGGTCACGCGCGAGCTCGACCTCACGGCGGTGCTCGGCACGCTCTACTTCCTCATCCCGTACAACCTCGCGATGTACGGCATCAACGACGTCTTCGACTACGAGTCCGACATGCGGAACCCCCGGAAGGGCGGAGTGGAGGGCGCGGTGCTGGCGCGCGCGATGCACCGGCCGGTGCTGATCGCGGTGCTCGTCACGAACGTGCCGTTCCTCGCGTACCTCGTGGCGGTGGGATCCGCGGCGAGCCTCGCCGTGCTCGCCGTGAGCGTGTTCGCGGTGATCGCGTACTCGCTGAAGGGCCTCCGCTTCAAGGAGCGGCCCATCCTCGACTCGCTCACCTCGAGCACGCACTTCACGTCCCCCGCGGTCTTCGGCATCGTGCTCGCGGGCGGGACGTTCACGCCCGGGCTGTGGGCGATCCTCGCGGCGTTCTTCCTCTGGGGCGTCGCCTCGCACGCGTTCGGGGCGGTGCAGGACATCGTGGCCGACCGCGAGGGCGGCATCTCCTCCATCGCGACCGTGCTCGGCGGCGCCGCCACCGTGCGGATCGCGGTGCTCGCCTACGCCGCGGCCGGCGTGGCGATGCTGTTCACGGGCTTCCCTGGGATCGTCGCGGCCGCGCTCGTGATCCCGTACATCCTCAGCACCGCGCCGTTCTGGTCGATCCGCGACGAGGACGCGGAGGCGGCGAACCGCGGTTGGCGGCGCTTCCTCGGCCTCAACTTCCTCTCCGGCTTCGTGGTGACGATGCTGCTCATCGCGTACTGGCTCGCCACGCCCTGATCCGCGACATCGGCGACGGCGCCCGCGCTCAGTAGTGCGTGGGCATCATCCCCATGGCGAGCTCGCGGTGACGCCGGGCGTGCTCGCCCGCGAACGAGAGCAGCTCCATGTCGTGCTCGCGCATCCAGTCGATGGCCGCCTCCAGCGTGACCGCGGTGGAGACCCACACGCGGCGGCCGGACGCGTCGACCGCGTCCGCGTAGACCTCGTAGACGGGTTCCGCGCCGGCGGCGCGCACCGTGGGCACGACGTAGCCGAGCACGGGCTGCGACGCGACCTGCACGCGCCAGGCGCCCTGGTGGTAGCGGGCGTGCGGGTGGTGGACGAGGGGCTCGGGCTCGCGGGTCATCGGATGCTCCAGGTGGTGGGTCGAGGGCGCGAGCACCCGGCCGTGCTCGTGCACGACGATAGGCTCGGCCTCCGACACGGGGGTGTTCGGCGCATGATGGAACGACGCCCCTCGATCCCCAGGAGCCCATGACCCCGCCGATCCGCGTCCTCCACCAGGCCGTCCGCCCCTTCGTGGCGGCGAGCCTGCGCGGCGGCATCCCCACCCCGCTCACCGCGACCGTGCCCACGGACGCGCCGGTCGGCGTGGTGCCGGGTCCCGACCCCGACCGGATCCTCGCGCTCGGCGGCATCGGCGGATCCGGCGTGGGCCTCCGCACGCACGCGGACGGTGTCGTCGCGCAGTCGGCGCAGGCGCTCGCGGCGCTCACGGGCCGCGGGGTGGAGTGGCGCACGGTGCCGCTCGCCGACCAGCACCTCACCGCCACGCAGGAGGCCGTGCGGCAGGTGACGGAGCTGCACCGCTACGACGTCGTGCTCGTGATGCCCGGGGTCGCCGACGCGCTCGAGCTCGCGCGCATCACACCCTGGGTCCACCGCCTCGAGGACCTGCTCGACCACCTCGTGGAGCAGACCGCCGACAACTCGATCGTGCTCGTGTCCGACGTGCCGCAGGTGTCGCAGTACGTGGAGGCCGGCGCGTTCGTGCGCGGCCTCTTCCGCGACCACGCCGCGTACCTCTCCCAGCGCAAGGCCGAGGTGTGCGCGCGCTTCCCGCAGGCCGTCTCGGTGAAGCTGCCGGATGCGGGCCCGGTCGACTTCGTGGGCGGCGAGTTCCGCTACACGTCCATGTACCGGCGCTGGGGCGAGCACGTGGCCGGGGTCGTCGCCGACCTGCAGGCCGCGCGCGGCGGGATCTAGCGGCCGCGTCGACCGCCCCGCGGCGGGGGAGTGCGCCCGCCGCCCGTGCCGCCGGATCCGCCCTTCGGCGTCGGCTTCCCGCCGCCCTTCGCGCCCGCGGCCCCCGGCTTCCCCGCGGCCTTGCGCGCGGTCTTCTGCGCGGCCGTGGGCTTCCGGCGGTCGCGCTCGTCGTCGTCGCGCGCCGACCGGGAGCTCGCCGCGGTCCGCCCGCGGACGATGCCCACGAGCTCCTCGATGTGCGGGCTGGCGTCGCCCTCGCGCCAGGCCACGGCGATCCGCGTCTCCGGCAGGTCGTGCACCGGCACCGCGACCACGTCCTTGCGCGCGTGCAGCCGGCCGAGCGCGTGCGGCACGATCACGAAGCCCACGCCCGCGGCGACCAGCTCGACGGCCGCCGCCACGTCGTCGGGCATCGGCACCGGATCCGCGCCGGCCGTGCGCCCCGGCCAGCCCGGCACCTGCTCGGCCGGCTGCAGGAGCAGCTCCTCGGCGAGGTCGGTGAGGGAGATCGCATCCGCGGTCGCGTGCGCGTGCTCCTTGGGCAGGATCGCGACCTGCACCTCGCCGTAGAGGGGCACGACGGTGAGGCCGCGGCCGTCGACGGGGAGGCGGAGGAACGCGACGTCCACGGATCCATCGACGAGGGACGGCGCCGCATCCGGCTCGGCGAGCGGCATGATCCGCAGCGGCACGTCCGGCACGCGCTCGTCCCACGCGCGGGTCCACTTGGCGACCGTCACGCCGGGCACGATGGCGACGACCAGCCCGCGCGGCGGGGCGGCGGCCTCGGCGGCGAGTCGCGCGTCGTCCGCGTCGATCGCGGCCCGGGTCTCGGCGAGGCGCGCCTCGCCGTCCGGGGTGAGGCGCGTGGGCCCCTCGTCGCGCACGAACAGCTCGACGCCCCAGAGCGCCTCGAGGTCGAGGATCGAGCGGCTCACGGCGATGCGCGAGACGTTCAGGGCCTTGGCGGCGCGGGCGAAGTGCAGTTCGTCGGCCACGGCGGCGAAGCGCCGGAGGGCGGTCGGGTCGGCGTCCACGGGAGTCCCCTCGATGGCCCGCTCGGTGGTGGCGCGTGAGCGGCGGCGGGTCCGATCCAGGCTAGTGCAGGGCGCCCGGGGCCCCGACGGTACCCTGGGCACATGACGAGCCCCGGATCCAGCCAGACGATGAAGGCCGCGACCGCGGCGAAGAAGCTGGGCGTGCACCTCCCGGCGACCCCCGTGGAGTTCCAGGAGTCGACCCCGTCCCGCGCGGAGCTCGCCGAGATGACCGCGAACCCGCCGGAGTGGCTGGCCACGCTGCTGCGCGACGGCCCGCACCCGCGCCCGGTCATCGCCGGCAAGCTCGGCATCTCGATCGCCGGCCTCGCCCGCGGCGGCGTCGACGAGGCGCTCACCACCGCCCAGATCAAGGAGCTGCTCCAGGCCCCGCCGCAGTGGCTGGTGCAGGAGCGCGCGACGCAGGCCGAGGTGCGCGAGGAGCAGATCCGCGTGAAGAACCGCGACGCCGGCCGCGCCGCCATGGCCGCGGAGCGCGAGCGCCAGGAGGGCGCGGGCGGCTCGCGTCGCTGAGGCCACCCGCCGTCGCTGAGCGGATGGGCCGGGGATCGCCACGCCCTCATCCCGCGCCCGCGTGAGACCCTTGCTCGCGTGACCAGTCCGAACGCCCCGTCCCGCCCCCGCGACGCGGACGCCGCCGAGCCGGATCCCGCCTCCGACGTCCCGGGGCTCCTCACCGGGTCCCGCGTCCCCGGCACCGTCGGCGTCGTCATCGTCGCCGCGCTCGTCACCGCCGTGTACGTGCTGTACTCCGCGCTCCAGTGGCGCCGCTTCACCGTGAAGTCGTGGGACACCGGCATCTTCACCCAGCTCGCGCAGGACTACTCGCGCTTCCAGGCGCCGCTCGTCTCCATCAAGGGCGACGGCTTCAACCTCATGGGCGACCACTTCCACCCGATCCTCGTGCTGCTCGGCCCGGTCTACGCCGTGTGGCCGCACGCCTTCGCGCTGCTCGTGGTGCAGGCGGTGCTCATCGGCATCTCGGTGGTGGGGGTAGGGCGCCTCGCCGGTCGCGTGACCGGGCGCTGGGGCGCCATCACGGTGGCCGCCGCGTACGGGCTGAGCTGGGGCATCCAGGGCGCGGTCGCGTTCCAGTTCCACGAGATCGCGTTCGCGCTGCCGCTGCTGGCCTTCGCGCTCGACGCGGTGATCGCCCGACGGGCCCTCGCCGCCGCGCTCTGGGCCGCGCCGCTCGTCTTCGTGAAGGAGGACCTCGGCCTCACGGTCGCCGTCCTCGGCGCGATCATCGCCCTCACGATGGATCGCCGCGTCGGCATCGCGCTCGCCGGCTGGGGCGTGGCGTGGTTCGTGCTGGCGACCACCGTGATCCTCCCCGCGTTCAACCGCGAGGCCCGCTGGGACTACGCGTCGAAGCTCGACGCCGGCGGCGCGCTCGCGGATCCGTTCGGCACGCTCTGGGGGCTCTTCGCGGCACCCAAGGTGGAGACCGTCGCGTTCCTCGTGCTCGCGGGCGCGCTGATCGCCGTGCGCTCGCCGCTCCTCCTCCTCGTGGTGCCGACGCTGGCCTGGCGCTTCCTGGCCCCCACCGAGGCGTACTGGGCGCCCGGCTACCACTACGACGCGGTGCTCATGCCCATCGTGTTCGCGGCGGCGATCGACGGCGTCGTCCGGGCGCGTGGCGGCGGGCAGCGATGGCTCGCGAACGCGTCGCGCGCGACCGTGCCCCTGCTCGCCGTGGCCGCGGTCCTGCTGTTCCTCCGCTCGCCCCTGATGGAGCTCGGGAAGCCCGCCGCGTGGCAGCCGTCGCCGCGGGCCGCGCAGGCGCAGGCCGCGCTCGACCACGTGCCGGCCGGCGCGAGCGTGCTCAGCGACATCGGCCTCATGTCGTACCTCGTCGACGACCACGAGGTGTACTGGCTCGGCAACCCGGGCAACCCGGCGCCGCAGTACGTGGTCATCGACACGCTCGGCGGCGGGCTCGGAGCCGGCGCCCTCTCGGCCGACCAGTACGGCGCGGCCACGCAGCCGGGCGCCGCCTACCGGATCGTCTACTCCGAGGCCGGGTACCAGGTCGCGGAGCGGGTCTCCTAGGCGGATCGCGGATCCCGCCGGGCCGGGTTCGCGGATCCTGCCCGGGTTCGCGGATCCCGGCCCGGTGGGCGGATCCCGCCCCGGTCGGCGGTTCGCGGCCCGGCGCATCGCGGCGACCGGCCCGCCGTCCCCGCGCACGCGAGGAGGCCGGGCGCTCCCCCGAGCCGCCCGGCCTCCGCGTGCACGCTCCTCGCGGAGCGGTGGCGCTCCTCGCGGAGCGCCTCCCGATCAGATCGGGATGGCCGCCGTGAGCACGCCCACCGCGAGCATCACGAGCGACACCAGGACGGCGCGCCACAGCACCTTGCGGTGGTGGTCGCCGAGGTTCACGTCGGCCAGCGACACGAGCAGCAGGATCGCCGGCACGAGCGGGCTCTGCAGGTGCACGGGCTGCCCGGTGATGGACGCGCGGGCCATCTCCACGGGATCGATGCCGTAGTTCGCCGCGCTCTCCGCGAGCACCGGGAGCATGCCGTAGTAGAAGGCGTCGTTGCTCATGAAGAAGGTCATCGGGATGCTGAGCACGCCCGTGATGACCGCGAGGCCCGGGCCGAGCGCGTCCGGGATGATCGTGACGAGCCACGCCGACATCGCCGAGACCATGCCCGTGCCGTTGAGCACGCCGATGAGGACGCCGGCCGCGAGCACCATCGAGACGACGCCGACCACGCTGGGCGCGTGCGCGGCGATGCGCTCGCCCTGGTCCTTCAGCACCCGGAAGTTGACGATCAGGGCGATGGCGGCGCCGACCATGAAGACGTAGGCGAGGGGCAGCTGGTCCATGATCAGCAGCACGAGCACCGCGATGGTGAGCCCCAGGTTGAACCAGATGAGGCGCGGACGGAGCGTCTCGCGGTCGGGGTCGAGCATCGTCGAGCCGACCGTGGAGACCGCGGCCGTCTCGGCGCGCACGAGCGAGGGGGCGAGGGTGATGAGGCCGCCGCGCGGGGTCGCGGGGGCGCCGCGACCGGCGCGCCACCAGCCGGAACCGCCCGTGGATCCGCCGGAGCCGGCACCCGCGCCGCCGTCGAGGCCGCCCTCGGCCCGCGCCTCGCCGAGCGCCGCGAGGCGGTTGCGCTCGCGGACGCCCATGGTCCAGGCGAAGATGAAGACGAGCGCCAGGCCCACCAGGAGCGACGGGATCATCGGCACGAAGATGTCGGTCGGCGAGACCTTGAGGGCCGCCGCCGCGCGGACGGTCGGGCCGCCCCACGGGACGATGTTGAGCGTGCCGTTCGCGAGCCCGGCCGTGCAGGTGAGGACCACCGGGCTCATCCCGAGCTTGCGGTAGATGGGCAGCATGGCCGCCGTGGTGACGATGAAGGTGGTCGATCCGTCGCCGTCGAGGGAGACCGCCGCCGCGAGGATGGCCGTGCCGAGCACGATCTTCGCCGGGTCGCCGCCCGCGACGCGGAGGATGAGGCGCACCAGCGGGTCGAACAGGCCGACGTCGATCATGATGCCGAAGTAGATGATGGCGAACATCAGCAGCGCGGCCGTGGGGGCCAGGTCGCCGAGCGCCTCGATGACCATGTCGCCGATGCCGAGCCCGGCGCCCGCGAAGAGCCCGAAGATCGTCGGCACGAGGATGAGGGCGACCATGGGCGTCAGCCGCTTGGTCATGATGAGCGCCATGAAGGTGAGGACCATGGCGAAGCCCAGGAATACCAGCACGTGTGACTCCTTCGTCGGTGGGCGGACGCCCGGCTGAACACCACACGCTAGGTCGGCTTCCCCGCTTCGTCGCGCTTGTGCCGCTTCATCGCGATAGTGCACGCAAACGACGTTCTGCGCATTATGCTCACCTCGATGGATCGGGCGACGGGGCGACGACGGGCGGGGCTCGACTTCGCCCGGCGCACCCTCGTCCTCCAGCTGCTCGTCGTGCTCGTCGTCGTGGGCATCGCGACCATCGCCTACGGTCTGCTCAGCTCGTCGGAGAACCGCCAGGAGGCGCAGGCGACGGCACTCGCGATCGCGCGGACGACCGCCGAGGATCCCGCGCTCCGGGCCGCCGTCACCGCCGAGACCGCGGATCCCGCGCGACCCTCGGCCGCGGACCTCGCCGACGGGCTGGTGCAGCGGAGCTCCGAGGCGGTGCGCGAGCGGACGGGCGCGCTCTTCGTCGTGGTGACCGACGACCGCGGACTGCGGCTCGCGCACCCCGACCCGGCCGAGCTCGGGCAGCTCGTGAGCACGGATCCGGCCGTCGCGCTCGCGGGACGCGAGGAGGTCACCTGGGCGACCGGCACGCTCGGGGAGTCGGCGCGGGCGAAGGTGCCGGTGCGGGCGCTGGACGCCGAGGCGTCCGCGGGCGGTGCCTCCGGTGCGTCCGGTGCGTCCGGTGCCTCCGGTGCGTCCGCCGCCGACGGCCGCGTCGTCGGCGAGGTCAGCGTCGGCTTCGCGGCGGCGACCGTGCGCGACTCCATCGGCGTCGACGTCGCGGCCATCGCGGTGGTCGCCCTGCTCGCGCTCGGCGTCGGGGCGGTGGCCAGCGGGATCCTCTCCCGCCGTCTCGCTCGCCTCACCCTCGGCCTCCAGCCGTCCGAGCTCGCGGGCCTCGTGCAGGACCAGGCGGCCGTGCTGTCCGGGGTCGGCGAGGGCGTGCTCGGCCTCGGCCCCGACGGGCGCGTCACGGTCTGCAACCCGCGGGCCGCGGAGCTGCTCGGCCTCGAGGATCCGGTCGGCCGCACGCTCGCGGACCTCGGCGTCGCGCCGGTCCTGCGGGACGCGGTGGCCGCGGCGCGGGCCGGTCAGGGATCCACGGCCGGGTCCGCCGGCGCGCCCGACGCCGGATCCGCGTCGCTGCGCGCGGTGGTCGACGACCGGCTCCTCTTCGTCGACGTGGTCCGCGTCGACCGCGACGGGCGCGACCTCGGCACCGTGATGGTGCTGCGCGACGAGACGGACGTCGAGGCGATGAGCCGCCGCCTCACCGCCGTCACCGCGATGTCCACGGCGCTCCGGGTGCAGCGGCACGAGTTCGCGAACCGCCTCCACGTCGTGCGCGGCCTCGTCGCGACCGGCCGGGTGGACGAGGCCGACAGCTACCTCGCGGGCGTGCTCGAGCAGGGGCCCGTGGCGTTCCCGACGGTCGACGCGGGGCTCGTCGACGAGCCGTACCTGCAGGCGTTCCTCGGCGCGAAGGCGATGGAGGCCGAGGAGCGGGGCGTGACGCTGCGGGTCGGGCCCGGCACGCTCGTCCGCGGGTTCCTGGTGCGGCCGGAGGAGGTCACGACCGTCCTCGGCAACCTCGTCGACAACGCGGTTGAGGCGGCCGTGCGCGGATCCCGGGCCGACCGGTGGGTGGAGGTGGAGGCGCTCGACGACGGCGCCGACCTGCACCTCGCGGTCGCCGACTCGGGCGACGGGCTCGGGTCGGCGGACGCCACGGTGATCTTCCGGCGCCGCCCCGACGACGTGGACGGGGCCGCGGAGGCGCTCGCGGCGGCCGGCGGAGCGGATCCCGCGCACGGACTCGGCTTCGGGCTGCCGCTCGTGCGCGACATCGCCCGGCGCGACGGCGGCGACGTGTGGGTCGCGGACCCGGGTGGCCCTCCGTCCGAGGCCGAGGCCGAGTCCGGCGCGGTGTTCTGCGCGCGCCTCGCGGGCGTGGTCGAGCCGCCCGACGCGGATCCGCCGGCCGACGATCCCCACTTCCCCGCCACCCCCGGCACCGACCCCGACACCCACACCCCCGACGGAGCCCGCGCATGACCGACGACCTCACCGTCCTCATCGTCGACGACGACTTCCGCATCGCCCGCCTGCACGAGGGCATCGTGGAGCAGGCGCCCGGGTTCCGGTCCGTCGGCACCGCGGGCAGCGTGCGGGCGGCGCTCGCCGTGCTCGACACGTCGCGCCCCGACCTCGTGCTCCTCGACGCGTACCTGCCCGACGGCAGCGGCATCGACCTGGTGCGGCGCATCGAGCCCGACGTGATCCTCGTCACGGCCGCCGACGATCCCGCCACCGTCCGCCGCGCCCTCCGCGGCGGCGCCGTCTCCTACCTCGTGAAGCCGTTCGCGCCGGAGCTGCTCACCGCGCGCCTGGCGGCCTACGCGGCCTTCCTTGCCGGGCTCGCGAGCGACCGCCCGCTCGACCAGGTCGGCATCGACCGCGCCATCCACGCCCTGCGGCCCGGCCGGGTCTCGGCGCGCGAGCGCCCGGCGACCGAGCAGGCCGTGCTCGACGCCCTCGCCGCATCCGACACGGAGCTCAGCGCCCCGGAGATCGCGGAGCGGGTGGGCGTCTCCCGCGCCACCGCGCAGCGCTACCTCGGCGCCCTCGCGCGCGACCGCGTCGTGGACGTGCAGCTCAACTACGGATCCACGGGCCGCCCGGAGCACCGCTACCGGATCCTGCGGCCGCGCGGCTGACGCGGCGGGGACGGATCAGGGGCAGACGTACATGTACGGCGTGAGGCCCGCGCCCTGGATCTCGACGAGCGTGCGGGCGAGGATCTCGAGGGTGTCCTCCACCTCGTACGAGGCCCAGTCGCCCACATGGGGGCAGACGCCCTGCCAGCGCTCCGCGAGCTCGTCGCGTCGCGCGGGCACGGCGTCGCGCAGCAGGCCGGCGAGCCCCGAGCTGAGCGGCATCACGAAGACGGCGAAGTCGTCCGTCTCCGCGATGGGCTCCTGGGTGTACGTCGGGAGCTCCGAGCCGGCGACTCCGCGGATCAGCCCCTCGAGCTCCCAGACCTCGTCGGGCATCAGGTAGCAGTCGTACCCCTCCGGCTCCCCGTCGAGCTCGAGGACGGCCGCGGCCGCCTCGTCGTCTGCAGCACCGAACACGATCGTCGTCATCCCCATGCGGTCATCCTCTCGTGGCGACCGGCGGTCGTGCGAGGCGCGAGCGGATACGTGGAGAAGACGGTCTGCAGCAGCTCGCGTGGGGAGAATCAGTGGGCTGAACAGAGGCTCGTGATGTGCTCCCGAATCCGTCTCTTCGTGACACTTGTCGCGCATAAGCGACGCTACGAGGAGCATTGGCGACACTTCTGTCAGCGATGAGCTCCCTCTCGGCGCCGTCCACCGGTCACACGCGGTGCACTGCGCTTCAGCGGATCAGCTCCCGACGGCCACCGGCAGCGGGACCTCGTCGGCGGCGAGCTCCTCGCTCGTGGAGCCGAGGACCTCCCGGACGGACGCGCGGATGATGGCGAGCCCCTCCTCGACCTCGTCGTCGGTGATGGTGAGCGCGGGCAGCACCTTCATGACCGTGCCGCCGGCGCCGCTCGTCTCCATGAGCATGCCGCGCTCGAACGCCGCGCGGCAGACGGCGCCGGCGAGGTCGCCCGAGGGGAACTCGATGCCCCGCGCGAGGCCGCGGCCGCGCACCTTGAGCATCATCTCCGGCGCGGCCGAGGCGGCGATCTCGGTGAAGACCTCGTGGATCCGCTCGCCCTTGCGGAGCGTGGACGCCTCGAGCTCGCCGTCGGCCCAGTACAAGCGGATGGCCTCGGCGCCGGTGAGGAACGCGGGCGCGATGCCGCGGAACGTGCCGTTGTGCTCGCCCGGCTTCCACTGGTCGAGCTCGGGCTTGAGGAGCGTGAGGGCCATGGGCAGGCCGTAGCCGCCGATGGACTTGGAGAGCGTGACGATGTCGGGGACGATGCCCGACTCCTCGAAGCTGAAGAACCCGCCCGTGCGGCCGCAGCCCATCTGCACGTCGTCGACGATGAGCACGATGCCGTGGCGCGTGGTCAGCTCGCGCAGCTTCCGCAGCCACTCGGCCGAAGCGACGTTGATTCCGCCCTCGCCCTGCACGGTCTCGACGATGACGCCGGCGGGCGTGTCGACGCCCGAGCCCGAGTCGTCGAGGAGCTTCTCGAAGTACGCGAGGCTGTCGGTCTCGCCGCCGAGGTAGCCGTCGAACGGCACCGCGATGGCGTGGTGCAGCGGGTGGCCGGCGCCGCCGCGCTTGAGCGCGTTGCCGGTGACGGAGAGCGCGCCCTCGGTCATGCCGTGGAACGAGTTCGTGAAGTGCACGATGGTGGTGCGGCCGGTGACCTTGCGCGCGAGCTTCATGGCGGCCTCGACCGCGTTGGCGCCGCCCGGGCCGGGGAACATGATGCGGTAGTCGAGCCCGCGGGGCTGCAGGATGACGTCCTGGAACGTCTGCAGGAAGTCGCGGCGGGCCTCCGTGAACATGTCCAGGGAGTGCGTGACGCCGTCGCGGAGGATGTAGTCGACCAGCTTCTGCTTGAGCGCCGGGTTGTTATGCCCGTAGTTGAGCGCGCCCGCGCCCGCGAAGAAGTCGAGGTAGCGGTCGCCGTCGGCCGTGAACATCTCGCTGCCCACCGCGCGGTCGAACACGACCGGCCAGCCGCGGCTGTAGCTCCGGACCTCGGACTCCATCTGCTCGAAGATCGTCATGCCGTGTCGCTCCTTGATGCTCATCGGCGACCTGCGTGGACCGCCGCGCGTCGGGCGGGGCTCGTGGCTCCGGGCGACGGGGAAGACGCTGCGATGCGCAGCCCCTCCATCGTCGCACCTCCTTCCGACATCGCAGGAATCCGCGGCGTGAGGATCTCGATAGGGTCGCGACATGGCCGCATCCGGGGACGTCGATCCGCTCCGGGCCCCGGGGACCGCGATGCTCGACGTGGGCGGCCGGCAGGTGCGGCACCGCGTGACCGGCACCGGGGATCCGCTGCTCCTCCTGCACGGCATCGGCCGCAGCCTCGAGGACTGGGACGAGCAGCACGCGCGGCTCTCCGAGGGTCACGCGCTGCACAGCCTCGATCTGCCGGGCTTCGGCTGGTCGGATCCGGTCGCTGGCCCCACGACGCTCGAGGCGCTGGCCGACGCCCTGCCCGCCTACCTCGACGCGGCGGGCGTGCGCGGACCCGTGACGGTGGTCGGCAACTCGCTCGGCGGCGCCGTCGCGATGACGCTCGCGGTGCGGCACCCGGATCGCGTGCGGGCGCTCGTGCTCGCCGACAGCGCGGGCTTCGGCCGGCAGGTCACGGTCGGCCTCCGGATGCTCGCCTTCGACCCGCTCGCCACCCTGCTGCTGCGGCCCACGCCCGGCAACTCGCGGCGCTCGACCCGCACGATCTTCCACGACCCGGCGCTCACGACGGATGCGCGCGTGCGGCACGCGCAGGAGCTCTCGGCTCGGCCGGTGCACGCGGCGACGATGCTCGGCATCGCGCGCGACCTCGGCACGGTCCGCGGCGTGAGCTCGCGCTGGCGGCGGCCGCTGGTCGAGAGCGTGCGGGCGTCGGGCCTGCCGGTGCTCGCGGTGTGGGGCGACCGCGACCGGATCCTCCCGCCCGCGCACCTCACGGCCGTCGCGCGCGAGCTGCCCGACGCGCGCACGCGCCTCATCGCCGACTGCGGGCACATGCCGCAGATCGAGCGACCGGACCTCTTCGCCGGCCTCGTGGAGGACTTCCTCGCGTCGCTGCCGGCGGATCCCGCGGTGGGGCCGGAGCCGGAGCCCGAGCCGGGGGGCTAGGAGCGCTCGGCGTCCGCGTCGGTCGCGGCGTCGTCCATCGCGTCCTCGTCGTCGTCCTCGTCGTCCGCATCCGGCACCGCCGTGCTCGCCGCAGCAGCGGCGGCCGCATGGCGCCCCGCGGCGGACAGCACCTGGTCGTGGCGAGCGGCGAGGGCCTCGAGGCCGTCGTGGGCGGCGACGCGCACGGAGGTGTCGGGATCGGTGAGGGCGCGGCGGATGACGTCCTCGTCGGCGGGGGAGCCGACGGCGCCGAGCGCGCGGAGGGCGGCGCCGCGGACGCGCGCGTTCTCGTCGGTGACGAGCACGGTCAGCGCGCGCACGAGCGGCAGCTGCCGGGTCGCGACGACCTTCGCGCATGCCTCGCGCACGCGCCAGGCGCGGTTCGTGAGGTTCTTCTCGACGACCTTCGCGGCCTCGGGGGTCCACGCGTAGAGGAGCGCGCGGGCGCCCCAGGCCTCGGGCCAGTAGAGGGGAGGGGCGCCGTTGAGGATCCCGCGGGCGTGCCGTCCGCCGACCAGCAGCAGGAAGTCGTCGCCCTCGTACAGGCCGTCGAGCAGGCCCATCGCCCGCAGGGCGACCTCCCGCTCGCTCGTGCGCGACACCGCGTCGCTCATGCGCGTCGCGAGGGAGTCCTCGCGACGGCGGGGGTCATCTCCGTCAGCCATGCGGACAACCGTATCGGCTGCGGCCGGGCCGTCCCGACGCGCGCGGGAGGCGACGCGGGCGGGAGGCGACGCGCGCGGCAGGCGACGCGGGCGGCGGGACGGCGGATCAGCCCGCCTGCGTGTTGAAGAGCAGCCCCAGCAGGTAGGTGGCCCCGGCCGCGCCGAAGCCGATGAGCAGCTGGCGGCCGGCGCGGCGCAGCGGCGGGCCGCCCGAGAGGAGGCCCGTGACCGCGCCCGTGATGGACAGCGCGATCGCGACCAGCACGCACGCGAGGGCCAGCGCCGCGATCCCCTGGAGGCCGAAGAGGTACGGCAGCACGGGGATCACGGCGCCGGATGCGAAGAAGCAGAAGCTCGACAGCGCCGCGCCCCAGGCTGTGCCGACGCTCTCGTGCTCGTCGTCGGACGCGGTGACGCCCGCGATGCTGACCGGGATCGGCCGGGTCTCGGCGGCGAGGTCGCGGAGGACCTCGTCGGCGTGCGCGAGCGCCTCCTCCTCCGTCATGCCGCGGGCGCGGTAGACGAGGGCGAGCTCGTTGGCGTCGACGTCGAGGTGGGGGAGGGCGTCGCGCGTGCCCGGATCCGGGGCGGACGCCTCGAGCAGCTCGCGCTGGGAGCGCACGGACACGAACTCGCCCGCGCCCATCGAGAGCGCCCCGGCGAGGAGTCCCGCGAGGCCGGTCGCGAGGATCACGGCGTTCGGCACGCCCGTGGCCGTGATGCCGAGGACGAGCGCGAGGTTGCTCACGAGGCCGTCGTTCGCGCCGAAGACGGCGGCGCGGAAGGTGCCGGAGAGGCGCATCCGGCCGCGGGTGGCGAGACCGCGCACGACCTCCTCGTGCACGCGCTCGTCGGCGGCCATGGCGTCGGTGGCGTCGGCGTCGTCCGCGTACGGCGAGCGGCTCTCGGCGCGCTGCGCGAGGGCCAGCACGAAGACGGATCCGAAGCGGCGGGCGAGCAGGCCCAGGATCCGGGTGCGGATGTCGCCGCGCACGGGCTTGCCGACGCGGTCGCCGAGCAGCTCGATCCAGTGGTCGGCGTGCCGGCCCTCGGCCTCGGCGAGGGCGAGCAGGATCTCGCGCTCCTCGCCCGTGCGGCGGCCGGCGAGGTCGCGGTAGACGGCGGCCTCGGCGCGCTCGTCGGCGAGGTACTGCCGCCAGCGGCGCACCTGCGCGGGCGTCGGATCGGGCGTGCGGGCAGGGGGCATGGCGGGCATGGGTCCTCCGGTCGGGCGACGGCCGGGACCCGGGTGGGGCGCTCCGGCCGACGCGACGGCGCGCGTGCGCCTGTCGTTCGTCTGGCCGAAGGTCTCGTCCGCCCGCCGTGCACGTGCAGGTGGCGGGTGATGCACCGGGCCCGGGGGCCAGCATGTCGACGCATCGCCGTCCGGCCCGGGGGCCGGGGGGACTACTCCCCTTCGAGAGGAGACCCTAGCGCACGGGTCGGCGGGGTCCCGGCGGAGGGCGCTGCGCGGACGGACGCCGCGGACGGCGCCTCGCGGGATCAGCGGACGGGCAGCAGCACGATCACGAGCGGCAGCACGGGGAGCGCGCACGCGACCGCGCACAGCGTCCGCAGCGCGATCCGGTGCCCGCCGCGGGGGTGGCGCATGCGGTCGGCGCGGAGGCCGGAGAGGCCGCCCCCGGGATCCAGCTTCGTGAGGGCGGCCGCGACGGTGGCGGGGCCGGACACCCGGGCGGCGTGGTCGTCGGCGATGAACTCGATCGCGATGGTGGTGGAGAGCGCCAGGCGCTGGCTCGCGGGCAGCGCCGGGAGGATCGCGCGGGACACCTGGGCGAGGCGCACGGCCAGCGCGTGCCGCTGCTCCAGGTGCGCGGTCTCGTGCTCGATGACCGCGGCGAGCTCGTCGTCGTCGAGGCGGGCGCGCGCCTCGGTGGTGAGGAGGATCACGCCGGTCGCGGGGGAGAGCGCGGCGAGCGGCACGTCGGACTCGACGATGCGCGCGTCCCGCCCGGCCACGCGGTACGGGCGCGACGCGAGCAGCAGGGTCGCGACCTCGCCGGCGCGGTGCCGGGCCTCGCGCACCACGCGCCCACCCTCCTCGACGATGCGGAACAGCAGGATCCCGAGCACGCCCGCCGCCGCGTACGCGAGCGGCACGACCACCGCGACGCGCTCCGCGCCGGCGCCCGCCTGCATCGCCATGCCCTGGTGGATGAGGAGGCCGAGCCCGGAGCCGAGGCTCAGCACGGCCGTGACGAGGAACCCGTGCCACGCGGCGAGCATCGCGACGGGCCGCTGCGCGACGAGCGGCAGCCGGCCGAGGAGGAGCGGCGCCAGCAGCGTGACCGTGACGTAGCACTCGAGCAGGAGCACCGCGCGGACCGTGTCGCTCACTCGTCGGGCTCCGATCGGGTGGGCGGACGCCGCGGGGGCGGATGCCGGATGGGCGCCTCCCGGTCGGGTGGCGGACGCGTCCGTCAGATGGTCTCGGGCAGCGCCTTCGCATTGTCGATGACCTGGCTGAGCACGGTCTTCAGGCCCTCGAGCTGCTCCTCCGTCATGGAGAGCCGGTCGCGGATGCGCTGCGGGATGGCGACGGCCTTCTCGCGGAGCTCGCGGCCCTGGTCGGTGAGGCCGATCTCGAGCACGCGCTCGTCCGTGGCCCGGCGCACGCGCCAGACGTGGCCCATGGCCTCCAGCCGCTTGAGCAGCGGCGAGAGGGTGGCGCTGTCGAGCTGGAGCTCGTGGCTCAGGTCCTTCACCGAGCGCGGCCCGCTGGCCCAGAGGGCGAGGAGCACGAGGTACTGGGGGTGGGTGAGCCCCAGCGGGTCGAGGATGGGTCGATAGAGGGCCGTCACGCTGCGCGCGGCGACGACGAGCGCGTAGCTGACCTGCTTGTCGAGCGCGAGCGGGTCCTGCAGGTCCTGCGGTGTTGACATGGTTCCTCCGCCGGTCATTCTGTCACTCCGTGTTGCTAACTCCCGGGCGAACGGGGGGTAGCGGCCGGATCTGTGGAAAGGCTCCTGCTTGTGAGGGATTCGGAGCGGGCGCCTCAGGCGGCGGGCCGCGCGACCTGGGGGACCAGGATCGCCTCGAGCTCGTCGGCCGTGTCGACCACCGCGATGGTGCCGGCGGCCTCGGCCGGGCTGCCGTAGCCCCAGCCGACCATGACCGTCGGGATCCCGTGGGCGGCCGCGCCGAGCACGTCGTGCTCGCGGTCGCCGACCATCACGACGTGGTCGAGGTCGACGCCCGCGCGCCGCAGCCGGAGCAGCGCCTCCTCGATGACGTCGGCCTTCGCGGACCGCACCTCGTCCTCGCTCGCGCCGCACACCTCGGTGAAGAGGTCGGCGAGCCCGTAGTGGTCGAGCACGCGGCGGGCCTGCGACTCGGGCTTGCTGGTGGCGAGGGAGAGCGGGATGCCGGCCGCGTGGATCGCGCGGAGCACGTCGGGCACGCCGTCGTAGACCGAGCTGTCGAAGACGCCGCCGCCCGAGTAGCCCTCGCGGTAGTGGGCGAGCGCGCGCTGCTGGGCCTCGTCGTCCATGCCCGCGAGGTCGCGGAAGGAGTCGAGGATCGGCGGGCCCACGTACTCGAGGAGCTGCGCGGGGCCGGGCACGGGCAGGCCCATGAAGACGAGCGTCTTCGCGAGCTGCGCGGTGATCCCGGGGGCCGAGTCGGTGATGGTGCCGTCGAGGTCGAACAGGACGCAGCTCCAGGGAGCGGAGGCGGATCCGGCTGTCGTGTCGGGTGCGGACGTGTCGGGTGCGGTCACCCGCCCACCCTACGAGGGTCGCGCGGACGCCTGCCGGGAGCGTCCCCTCACTGCTGGGTGAGGCCGTGCTCCGTCTTCTCCCAGTAGTGCGGGCGCGTGAGCAGCTGCCACAGGCCCTTGTAGGCGGAGATGGAGTGCAGGATCCAGTACACCGGGTTGAGCAGCGACCACAGGATGAGGTGGAACGTGCCGCGCTTGAACGGCCCCATCATCGAGACGTAGACCATGACCCCGTTGCCGACGAGGAAGTTGAACAGGCTCGTCCAGAGCGCCCACGCGGGGAAGACGGAGGCGATGACCTCGTTCGGGATCGCGAGCGACGCGATCGTCACCAGGTAGAAGGGGATGACCCCGAGGAACGTCGCCGGGGTGCCGCCGATGAGGAGCGCGAACGCGACGAAGCGCACGATGCCGACCTCGCGGATGAGGGCGACCGGGCGGCGGGCGTGCACGAGCGTGGTCTGCATGTACCCCTTGATCCACCGGGAGCGCTGGCGGATGAAGTTGGGGATGGAGGTGTTCGCCTCCTCCATGGTGGTGGAGTTGATGACGCCCACGCGGTAGCCGACGGCCGAGGCGCGGATGCCGAGGTCGGCGTCCTCGGTGACGTTGTACGGGTCCCAGCCGCCGAGCTCGACGAGCGCGGCCGTGCGGAAGTGGTTCGAGGTGCCGCCGAGCGGGATCGGCAGGTTCGAGTGGTCGAGGCCCGCGAGCATGTAGTCGAACCAGTAGGAGTACTCGAGCGTGAACATGCGGGTGAGGGCGTTCTCGCTCGCGTTGAAGTAGTTGAGGGCGGCCTGCACGCACACCATCTCGGGGCCGCCGCGGTCGAAGGCGACGAGCGCCTTCTTCAGCTGGTCGGGATCCGGGGTGTCCTCGGCGTCGTAGATGACGAGGTACTCGCCGGACGCGAGCGTGAGGCCCACGTTGCAGGCGCGCGGCTTGGTCTGCGGCTGGCCCGCGGGGATCGTGACGATGTGGAAGTGGGCGGGCGGATCCGCGTGCACGATCGCGTCGCGCGTCTCGGAGTCCTCCTCCTCGATGAGGATCAGCACCTCGAGCTTGTGCGCCGGGTAGTCGAGGCCGCCGAGGTTCTCGATGAGCTGGGCGACGATGTTCGCCTCCCGGAACACCGGGACGAGCACCGTGTAGACCGGCAGGTCGGCGTCGACGAGGCGGTGGACCTCCGCCTCGGTGACGCGGTCGACGACGTCGTAGCGCGCGCCCTGCAGCGCGACGAAGAACTTGAACGCGGTGGCCGCGAGGAACGCGAGGCTGACCACCGACAGCGCGCCGACGGCCGTCTGCCGCGGCCACACCACGGCGAGGGCGACCAGCAGGACGGCGCCCACGAGCGCGCCGGCCTTCTGTCCGCGGGAGAAGACGAGGCGCCCGGACAGCTCCGGGTTCGCGCGGAAGAGCCGGTTGGCGGCGTCGTCGGCCACGGCCTCGCCGCACAGGCGGAGGACGGCGTCCTTGAGGTCCCACGCGTCCACCCTCGTGAGGGCGACGGGCGCGCCGAGCTCCGCCGCCAGCGCGGCCGCGAAGCCGGGATCCCGGCGCCGGTCGTCGGCGGCGACGAGCTGCCGGCCGTCGGCGAGGAGGCGGACGGGGATCCACCCCTCGGCGAGGTAGCGCTCGCGGGGGCCCTGGCGCACCGGACCCGGGTCGATGCCGTCCTGCCACGTCGGTGGAGTCGGAGTCGCGGGTGCGCTGTCCGCGGTCGTCATGTCGCGCCCGTCCGAGGGTGCCGGCTGCGTCGTGGTCATGTCAGGCCCATCCGAGGGCGCGGGCGAGCGCGCCCATCCAGTCGAGGACGACGGGCCGGTTGTAGGCGGCGGCCCAGGCGATGGCGATCTGGACGGCCGCGACGGAGGTGATCAGCACGTCGGCGCGACGCGTGGTGGCCGCCGGGAGGATCGCCATGCCCATCATCGTCATGATGAAGAAGGTGTTGCCCGCCGAGTTGGCGGGGATGAGGCCGAGGATGTAGCCGGTCAGCAGCCCGAGGAACAGCAGCGTCGAGATGAGCACGGCGCCCGGTCGCCGGACGAGCAGCGCGAGGATCCAGCCGGAGATCATGGGCGCGAGCAGCAGGAACCCGTTGAGGGTCGTGACGAGCTGCGGCACCGTGTCCCAGAGCGCCGGGTCGTAGTGGAACTGGTCCGTGAGGAACGCGAAGGGGCTGCCGAGGAACACGAGCTGGAGGAACGCGACGGTGACGAAGGCCGAGAGCGTGGGGAACAGCAGCACGAGCACGTTCGACGCGCGGGCGCCGCGCTGGCCGTGGCGGGCGAGCGAGATGAGCGGCGCGGCGAGGCCGACGACGACGATGTAGACGATCCCGCTCGCGCTGGAGAGGGCGGAGAACGCGAACAGCAGCCCGGCGCGGAAGCCGGCCTGGGTGTTCCGGTAGGCGACGAAGCGGACCATGTTCGTCGCGCCGACGCCGAAGGCCGCGACCCCGAGGAACGCCTCGAGGTTCGTGGTGACCATGTGGGCGAACAGCGGGTTGGCGCCGAGGGCGACCATGAACATGGCGGACTGCACGCGCGGGAAGCGGCGCTGCTGCATCGCCTGCAGCATCTGCTGGAGGAACGGGCCGGCGATGAGGGCGCCGAGGATGCCCATGCCGAGCGTGCCGCCGGGCGTGAGCGCGGCGAGGACCGTCCCGACAGGCGGGTAGAGGCTGCCGACCCAGGCGGCGTCGGCGCGGGTCCAATCGATCCGCGCGACGCGGGCGAGGAGGTCGGCGTTGACCGTGGTCGAGGCGGGGCCCCCGGCCGTGCCGGCGGGCGACCGGTCGGCGAGGAGGGCGATCACGACGAAGGGGAGGGAGAACAGCAGGCGGAGGAGCCAGCGGTTCCGGGGACGGAGCGGGTACGGATCGATGCGGACGCGCGCGGCGGGAGCTCCCGTGCCGGCGCCGGCGGCCTTCGCGGCGGCGCGGGACGCGGCGACGTCCGTCGTGGTCATGGTCGTCATGGGCGCACGCCGACGGATGCGGGCGACGCTGCTCCTGCGCCCGGGCGCGCCGGGGCGAGGCGGAGCGCGCGGCCGCGGGCCGCACCCGACTCCCTCACATCCACCCCCGAGGACACGGCGGCGAAGTGCCGCTCCTCGTCAGTATGGGCGGGTCACCGGCGGCGGGAGGCGCCCGGACGGTCCGCGGATCGTGAGCGGATAGGCGGGGTGGCGACGGGCGTCGCGGCCGGGTGCGTCGGTCGGTCGGAGGGCGCGGGCGGGGCGGCGGCCACGGCGGCCGCGGTGGATCAGAAGAGGCGCGAGTGCCCGTCGTCCATCCCGCGCATCGCGTCGTAGTCGAGGAGGAGGCAGCGGATCCCGCGGTCCTCGGCGAGCGTGCGGGCCTGCGGCTTGATCTCCTGCGCGGCATAGACGCCCGTGACCGGCGCGAGGTGCGGATCCCGGTTCATCAGCTCGAGGTAGCGCGTGAGCTGCTCGACGCCGTCGATGTCGCCGCGGCGCTTGAGCTCCACCGCGACCGACTTGCCGGACGCGTCGCGCGCGAGGATGTCGACCGGCCCGATCGCGGTCATGTACTCGCGGCGCACGAGCTCGTGGCCGTCGCCCAGCAGGTGGATCTGCTCGGCCAGCAGCTTCTGCAGGTGCGCCTCCACGCCGTCCTTCACGAGGCCCGGGTCGACGCCGAGGTCGTGCGCGGAGTCGTGCAGCACCTCGTGGATCGAGACGACGAGCATGTCCGCCGTCTTCGGCTGCACGACGCGCCAGATCTCGCGGACGCCCGCGAGCGCCTGGTCGTCGTCGGGCTCGACCTCGACGATCGAGCAGGGCGGGCTCATCCAGTTCAGCGGCTTGTAGGAGCCGCCGTCCGAGTGGACGAGGAGGCTCCCGTCGGCCTTGACCATGAGGAGGCGGGTGGCGAGGGGGAGATGCGCGCTGAGGCGGCCGGCGTAGTCGACGGAGCAGCGGGCGATGACGAGACGCACCCGGCGAGCCTAGCCGGGCGTCGGAGGGGTGCGCGTCGCGGTGGGTGCGACGCCCGTGCCCGCCGCGGTCGCGGGCGCTGACGCGGCGGTGCCGGTCGCGGATCCGCGCCCGGCACGACGGCGCCCCTGCGAGAGGAGCACGCCGAGGAGCACGAGGGCGGCGCCGGCGGGCTCGTTCCAGTGCAGGGTCTCGCCGAGCACGAGGATCCCGAGCGCGACGCCCACGACCGGCGTGATGTACGTGACGGTCGAGGTGGCGGTGGGGCCCCAGACGAGCAGCACGTTCATGTTCCAGAGGTACGCGAGGCCCGTGCCGACCACGCCGAGCACCACGAGGCTGAGCACCACGGGGAGGTCGAGCGCCACGGGTCCGGTCGCGAGGAACGGGGTCGCGACGAGCATCGCGGCGGCGCCCATGCCGATCTGCATGAAGGCCGTCACGACGCCCGGGATGCCGCGGTGGGTGAGGAAGCGGCGGAGGTAGCCGAAGGTGATCCCGTAGCAGAGGGCCGCGCCGAGGCACGCGAGCTGGCCCGCGAGCTCGAGGAGCGGCTGGCCGGACGCGGCGGCCTCGGCGCTCGGGGCGAGGCGCCACGGGCCGATGATCACGACGACGCCCGCGATGCCGAGCGCGATGCCCGCGAGCTGCCGGCGGCCGAGCCTCTCGACGCGGAAGGCGAGGGTCGCGAGGAGGGCGGTCATGATCGGCGTGGTCGCGTTGTAGATGCTCGCGACGCCCGAGGTGACGTGCTGCTCGGCCCACGCGAACAGCGAGTAGGGGATCGCGGATCCGACGACGCCGACCACCGCGAAGTGCAGCCAGACGACGCGCTCCTTCGGCAGCGGCAGGCGGCGGGCGGCGACGATGAGGCCCAGCGCGATCGCGCCGAGGACGAGCCGCGTCCACGACACCTGGCCGAACGACACGCCTTCCAGCGCGACCTTCATGAAGAGGAAGCTCGCACCCCAGACGGTGCCCATGGCGGCGAACTGGACGGCGATGCGGCGGCCGCCGGGGAGCGCGAGCGGCGAGGCGGGGGCGGCGGATGCGGAGGGCGTCGGGGCGCCGCGGGGGGTCACGTCGCCAGCGTATCGGCGGGGTCGTGCGGCGCGAGGTCCGAGTGGTGTCGTCAGCCTGCGGGCGGGTGCTGGCCGCGGCCGGGGATCGGCCCGCGCAGGTCGCCGCCGGGCTGGGCGGAGTCGCCGTGGAAGCGCGGGATCAGGTGCACGTGCAGGTGGAAGACGGTCTGGCCGCCGGCCGCGCCCACGTTGATCCCGACGTTCCAGCCGTCCGGGTGCAGCTCGGCCTCGAGACCGTCCTTCACCTCGGTGACGAGCGCCATGATCGCGACCTGCTCCTCCGGCGTCGCCTCGAACCAGGTCGCGACCTCGCGGCGCGGGATCACGAGGCTGTGGCCGGGCGTGACGGGGTTCGCGTCGCGGACCGCGAAGGCCAGCTCGTTGGCGGCGACGTGCTCATGGGCGGACATGGCGGTGAAGGGGCTCGGCACGGGGACAGCATGCCCGGTCGGCCAGGGCCGGCGTGCTTGCATGGCCGGATGCGCCTGCACATCGACGAGACCGGCACCGGGCCCCGTGCGGCCGTCCTGCTCCACGGGCTGATGGGATCCGCGGAGAGCTGGTGGCGGATCGCGCCCCTCCTCGCCGCGCGCGGGTACCGGGTGCTCGCCGTCGACCTGCCCGGCCACGGGCTCTCCGACCGGGATCCCGAGCTGACGGTCCCGCGGGCGGCGGAGGCGGTGACGCGCGCCGTCGCGGACGCGGGCGTCGAACGACCCGCCCTCGCCATAGGGCACTCGTTCGGCGGGATCGTGCTCGGGGAGGCCTTCCCCGAGCGCCGCCCCGAGGTGGTCGTCTACGTGGACGCGCCGCTCGCGCCGGCCGGAGGCGGCGACCCCGTCGAGATCCGGGACGCCTACGAGTGCGACCGCCGGGGCCGGACGGCGGAGGCGCTGCGTATCTCGCGACCCGAGTACTCCGAGCGCGATCGCGAGGTCGAGGGCCGCGCCGCCGAGCGGTTCGACCCCGCCACGGCCGCCGCGCTCGCTGCGGTCCCGTCGTACGCATGGGCGCCGGAGCCCGGATCCATCGTCGTGCGGCCGGACCCGAGCCGCTTCGTGAGCGCGGAGGAGGCCGCGCGCCTCGCCGCGTCGGGCGTCGACGTGCGGGGCATCCCGGGCGCCGCGCACTCCGTCTGGTACAGCCACTTCGACGCCTTCACCGCGGCGCTGCCGGAGGCGTTCGGCTGATCCGGTGTCGCGTCCGGGATCGCCTGCCGCCGCCGCGGATGCGTGGGAGGCTCGGGCGATGACGACGACGCCGGCCCCCGTGCTCGCCACGGCCCGGTTCGCGCTCGAGCCGCTGGTGGTCGCGCATGCGCGGGAGATGGTCGGGGTGCTGGCGGATCCGGCGCTGTACCGCTTCACCGGGGGCGAGCCGCCGTCGCCTGCCGCGCTCGAGGTGCGGTTCGCGCGGCAGGCAGCGGGGCGCTCGCCGGACGGATCCGCGCGGTGGCTCGTGTGGATCCTCCGCGAGCGCGCGACGGGCCGCGCGGCCGGGTTCGTGCAGGCGACCGTGACGGGTGAGGGCGAGGGCACGGAGCGCGTGGCCGAGGTGGCATGGCTCGTGGGGACCGCGACGCAGGGATCCGGCGCGGCGGCCGAGTGCGCGGCGGCGATGGTGGCGTGGCTGCGGGAGGACGGCGTCGGGGTGGTGCGGGCGAACATCCACCCGGATCACGCGGCGAGCGAGGCCGTGGCGCGGCGGCTCGGGCTCGCGCCGACCGACGTGCGCGTCGACGGCGAGGTGCGCTGGGAGTCGCCGGCCGACGGGCTGACGACGGGCGAGCTGCGCGCCGGCTAGTCGCGCGCGGGCCGGACCCGCTCGGGCTCGGCGTCGGCGGTCGACGGATCCCGGAGGTCGCAGACCATCCACGCGATGTCGCCGTGCTCGGCATCCGCCGTGATCCGGCCGCTCTCCGTGAAGCCCGCCTTCTCCAGCACGCGGAGGGACGCGGCGTTCCAGCGGCGCACGGTCGACCAGAGCCGGGTGCGTCCCGTCGCGCGGGCGGCCTCGACCACGGCGCGCGCCGCCTCCGTCGCGAGCCCCGAGCCGTGCACGTCGCGCAGCAGCTCGAAGGCCATCTCGGGCTCCTCGACGGAGGCGCTCCCGACGACGAGCCCGCAGTACCCGACCGCGCCCGCCTCGTCCCGGCGTTCGACGGCGAGCAGCCCGATGCCCGTGCGGAGCGACTCCTCCTCCTGCACCGTCAGGCGGTCGCGCACCTCGTCGCGCGACGGGTGGCCCGCGGCGTCGACGCGGCGATGCGGGGGATGGCGCGGGTCGCGCTCGACCCAGAGGCGGTGGACGAGGTCGGCGTCGGCAGGCCCCAGCGGCCGCAGCCGGAGGCGGGCGGTCTCGAGGTGCACGGGGAGCCGGGACGCGGTCATGGCCTCACGCTACGTCGGACGGATCCCAGCGTCCCGGCGTCGACGCCGAGCGGATCAGTGGACGGCCAGCTCCACCGCGAGCACCGCCGCACCGAGCACCGCGACGCCCGCGAGCACGAGCAGCTTCACGCCGAGGCCCACGCGGAGGCGGCGGACCGCGATCAGCGTCACCAGCACCAGCGTCGCCACCAGCGCGAACGAGATGATCCGCAGGGCCGCCGCCAGGTCGAGCGCGCCGAGCGCGGACAGGCCGAGGACCGCCATCGGCACGGGCAGCACCCCGAGCGAGCTGGCGCATACGTAGAGGATGTGGCCCACGTCGCGCCGGTCCGGCACCTCGCCGTCGCGCACCATCTGCGCGATGAACTCCGCGACCGACACCGCGAGGAGCGTGCCGACGACGGTGAGCAGGAGCGTCGTGGCGGCGCCGCCCACGGTCGCGTGCTCCGCGTCGCGCCCGATCGCGATGGTGACCGCGAGCGCGGTGAACGTGACGTAGATCCGCTCCTTGAGCGCCTCGGACCGCTGCTCGGCGTCGGGACGGCGGCGAGCGCGGGCGTCGCCAGCGGGCGGCTGGTGGGGATCGTCGGTCACGGCATCAGGCTAGGGGCGCGCCGCCGATAGCGTCGGGCCCGTGACCTCCCTCGATCCGCGCCTCGTCGCGCTGTACGACGCCGACAACCCCGACGGCCCCGACCACGACTTCGACCGGGCGCTCGCCGGGGAGGTCGGCGCGCGGTCGATCGTCGACCTCGGCTGCGGCACGGGCATGCTCACCGTCTCGCTGGCGACCGCCGGGCGCCGGGTCGTGGGCGCGGACCCGTCGGCTGCCATGCTCGACGTCGCCCGCTCCCGGCCGGGCGGCGATGCGGTCGAGTGGATCCACGGCGACAGCCGCGCCCTCCCCGCGGGCCCGTTCGACATCGCCTTCCTGACCGGCAACGTCGTGCAGCACATCCCCGACCCCGAGTGGATCCGCACCCTCGCCGACCTCCGCCGCGCCCTCCGCCCGGGCGGCACGCTCACCTTCGAGAGCCGGAACCCGGCCGACCGCGCGTGGGAGTCGTGGGCGGGCCCGGCGACGACCCGCGACACCGCGCACGGCCCGCTCGAGGAATGGATGGAGGTCGAGGAGACGGGGCCGGGCGTCGTGCGGGTGGTCTTCCACAGCCGGTTCGTCGCGACGGGCGAGGTGGTGTCCGACGTCCAGCCCTTCGCGTTCCGCGACCGCGCGACGCTCACGGCCCAGCTCGACGACGCCGGCTTCGACGTGGATGCGGTGCACGGCGACTTCGCGCGCGGCCCGCTCACGGAGGCGTCGCGGGTGATGGTGTTCGTGGCGCGGGCGCGCTGACGGATCCCGCCCCGCCGCCGCGGCCGGGCTGCGTGGGAGCATCGGACCCATGAGCGATGCGACCGCGCCCGTCTCCCCGCCCGACCTCGAGGCGGCAGCGCGCATGTGGGGCGCGTACGCCGAGGCGCACCCCCAGGCGGTCGCGGCCGGGCCCGAGCACACGGTCGAGCACTTCGGGGACCACGCCCGGCTCGCCGACGAGCTGCTCGGGATCGTGCTGTCGGGCCGGAAGCGCGCGACCGCCGAGCTCGTCGCCGACTTCCTGGCGCGCGGCGACGAGGTGCCGCGGATCGGGTCGCACTGGATCGCCTGCGACAGCACCGGGGCGCCGCGCATCGTGATCCGCAGCACCGAGCTCCGCGTCGGCCCCTTCACGAGCGCCGACGCCGCCTTCGCGCGCGACGAGGGCGAGGACGATCTCTCCCTCGAGAGCTGGCGCACGCAGCACCGCATCTACTGGGAGCGCGTGAGCGCGGCCCGCGGCGCCGCCTGGTCGGAGGACGACGAGATCGTCTTCGAGCGCTTCGCCGTGGTGTGGCCGCCGGAGCACGCGGACCCGCTGTGACGCGCCGGGCGCTCCTCCCCTCGGCGCGCACCGCCGCCCGCCTCTGGTTCGCCGCGCAGGCGGCGGGCGGTGCCGCCTGGTGGATCGCCGTGCCGCTCGTCCCCGCGGTGCGGATCGCGACGCTCGGCTCGCTGGATCCGCTGCCCGTCGCCCTCCTCGACGTCCCGCTGTTCGTGGTCGGGTCGGCGCTCGCCGCGGCCGGCATCCGGTGGGCGGCCGTCGTCGCCTCCGCCTGGACGCTCCTCGTCGCCGTCGCGCTCGCCGCCTACGCGACCGTCACGACCGAGGCCGGGATCGGCGTCGTGGTCATGGCGGTCGCCGCCCTCGGATCGCTCGTCGCGTGCGCCCTGCTGCTCGTCGGCCGGCTGCCGACCCGCTGGGCGCTCATCGGCCCGTTCGCCGCGCGTCCGGCCGACGCGAGCGCCGCCACGTCGCGGCACGTGCTCGCGACGGCCGCGCAGATCGTCGTCTTCTGGGGCTTCTTCCTCGCCGTCGCGCCGCTCGCGATCCGGTGGCTCGAGCTGCGCTGGCGGGTCGCCGTGCCGCTGCCCGCCGCCGCGCTGCCCGTCGGGATCGCCGTGCTGGTGCTCGCGAGCGCGCTGGGGATGTGGTCGGCCGCCGCCATGTCGACCCGCGGCGGCGGCACCCCGCTGCCGGCCGCGACCGCCACGCGGCTCGTGATCGCCGGCCCGTACCGCTTCGTCCGCAACCCCATGGCCCTCGCGGGCGTCACGCAGGCGGCGGCCGTCGGGCTGATCCTCGGATCCTGGCTCGTCGTCGCCTACGCCGTCATCGGCTCGTCGCTCTGGAACCACGTCGTGCGCCCTGGCGAGGAGGCCGACCTCGAGGCGCGCTTCGGGGATCCGTTCCGCCGCTACCGCGCCGCCGTGCGCTGCTGGGTGCCGACGTTCCCGGGCGTCGCGGCGACGCCGCGCGTCCGCTGAGGCGCGCCGCGGGACCTGGCCGCACCCGCCCCGACGGACGAGGATGGACGCGATGGCTGACACCTGGATCCCCACGACCACCTTCCCCGACGGCCGCACCGCCGTCGCCCTCGCGCAGGGCACCTGGAACATGGGCGACGACCGCGCCGCCCGCTCCACCGAGCTCGACGCCCTGCGCGCCGGCCTCGACGCGGGCCTCACCGCGATCGACACCGCCGAGATGTACGGCAGCGGGCGATCCGAGGAGCTCGTCGGCGAGGCGATCGCCGGCCGCCGCGACGAGGTGTTCCTCATCAGCAAGGTGCTGCCGTCGAACGCGTCGCGCCGCGGCACAGGGGAGGCGGCGCGCCGCAGCCTCGCGCGCCTCGGCACCGACCGGCTCGACCTCTACCTCCTGCACTGGCGCGGATCCCACCCGCTCGCCGACACGGTCGCCGCGATGCAGGAGCTCGTGGAGGAGGGCCTGATCCGCGCGTGGGGCGTCAGCAACCTCGACGCCCGCGCCCTCGACGAGCTCGCCGCGATCCCCGGCGGAGACGCCGTGCAGACCGACCAGGTGCTCTACAACCTCGCCCAGCGCGGACCCGAGGCCGACGTGATCCCGTGGGCTCGCGACCGCCGCATGCCCGTCATGGCGTACTCGCCGCTCGACCAGGGCCGGCTCGCGACGGATCCGACGCTCGCCGCCCTCGCGGAGCCCCTCGGCGTCAGCGCGGGCCAGCTCGCGCTCGCGTGGGTCGTCCGGCAGGCGCCGCACGTCTTCGCGACCGCCAAGGCCGCGACGGCCGCGCACGTCGCCGAGAACCGCGCGGCGCTCGACCTCGTGATCCCGGACGAGACGCTGGCAGAGCTCGACCGCGCGTTCCCGGCGCCCGCGGGCGCGGGGCCGCTCGCGATGTACTAAGGCTCATCAGGAACACATCCTGTATTGCTGCATTTGTTGCGTTTACGCATAGAATTGCAGCATGGCCACCCAGGGAACCCGGACGCTCGAGGAACTCGCCTCCGAGCAATGGGGGCTGGTGACCGCCGCGCAGGCGAGCGCGGCCGGCGTCGCGCGAAGCACGCTCACACGGCGAGAGAGTTCCGGGTCGCTGGAACGCATCCGCAATGGCGTGTACAAGGTCTCGACCTCGGCGATGGATGGGCGAGACGATCTCCGTGCTGCTTGGCTCGCCTCGACGCCCGCCGTGCCGGCGCGAGAACGTCGTCGGGATCCGGATGTCGTCGTGGGCGGTGCCGCCTCGGCGTGGGTGCATGAGATGGGTGACGTGAAACCGGCGCCCTTCACCTTCTGGACCAGGGCTCGCAAGCAGACCCGCGCTACGGACGTGCGATTCCGGGTGTCGGACCTGCCTCCCGCGGATGTGACCGTCGTCGACGGCCTCCCCGTGACGACTCGGGAGCGGACCCTCGCCGATCTGCTCGAGACGGACGGGTCGGACCTCAGCCTGGTCGCCGATGCGCTCGGCGATGCGGAACGGTCTCGCGGGGACCTCGACGTGCCGGCGTTGATCTCGCACCTCGAGCGTCGCGCTCCTCGTCTGGGTTTCGTCGACGGCGCAGCCCTGTACCGCCGACTCCGAGCGCTGTCCGGCGTCGACGGCCGTGATCCTGAGGGTCTGACGGTGCATGCCGATCTGGTTCAGCGGTTCATCCGATCCTTCGACGCGCAGCTGGAGGAGGTCCTGGCACCGCTGCGTGCTGATGAGAGGCGGATCGTCCGGGCGGCGATGCTGCCGGTCCATGATGCGATCGCCTCGATGGCCCGGGGCCTCCAACCGCTGATGTCGCGAGAGCTCCTCTCTGCGACGCCGGCTGCGCTGGCGGGGACGACCGCCCCGACATTCCCTCGCTCCACGATCGATGAGCTGGTGCATGATGCCCTGCACGCTGCGACGAGGTCTGCGCTCGAAGAGGAGGGCGGCAGGACGGAGGGGGCCACATCATCGTGACAGCAGATGACGCATATCGGCGCCCGGCGGACACCATGCGCGCCATCTCGGCGGCCGCACGGCGTGCGGCTCCCGCGCTCGGCGTCTCCGTCTCCGATCTGAGGACCTACCTGGTCTTCGACCGGTTCCTCGGTCGAGTTTTCGCGCGCGCCGATCCGGCGTTCATGTTGAAGGGCGGCACGCGGATGCTGGCCTTCATCCCGGCCGGTCGCGCCACCGTGGACATCGATCTGGAGAGCGGGCGGATGGGCCTGGAGGCTGCCGTCGCGCACCTCGCCGAACTCGTTGCGGTCGACATCGGGGATCGGCTCTCCTTTCGCCTGATGAGGCGCGTCGACGGAGACAGGGGAGACCAGCCCGCGCTCGCCGTCACTTCGCTGCGGTTCGAGTTGGACGAGGTCCCAGGACTCGCGATCAAGGTCGACCTCGCCGTCCACGAGCGCATCGGGGTGTCGGTGATCAGAGCTGCGCCACGTTTCCGGGTGCCGCTCGGCAAGCCGGTTCCCGTCGTCGACTACGCGATGATCTCCGTCGAGCAGCAGATCGCGGACAAGGCCGCCGCGATGATGGAGCGGAACCACGCAGGCGGAGATGGACGCTCCTCCCGAGCGAAGGACCTGGTCGATCTCGCGCTCATCGCGATGCACCTTCCCTGCGATGGGCTTCTCCTGCGCGAGGCGACGGAGCAGCAGATCCGGGAGCGCCGTCTCGAGCCGTTCCTCGCCGTGGACGCCTCGCCGGAGATCCAGCGGGGCTTCGCACGAGTCGCGCGAGGCCTCAGCGGCTTCGGGCTGGGCTGGCGTGAGGCGGAGGAGCTCGTCAACATGATGCTCGCACCGGCACTCCGGGGTGAGGCGCAGGGGACGTGGGTCCCGGATGACCGCGCGTGGAGGTCGCTTTGACGCGCGTCACGCCCGCGCGACCCCCGTCACGATCCACCGGTCGCCGCGCGCCCGCAGGCCCAGCGTGAGCGCCCGCGCGCCGATGTAGACGAGGCCGAAGGCCGCCCAGAGCGCGAGGAGGGCGGGGGTGCCCGCGACGCGGCCGGTCTCGGTGAGCCAGGCCACGAGGATCAGCGCGGGCGCGTAGATCGCGAGGTTCACGAGGCCCGCGAGGGCGAGGTAGCGGGCGTCGCCGGCGCCGATCAGCACGCCGTCGAGCACGAACACGTAGCCGGCGACGGGCAGGCCCACCGCGAGCACGAGGGTCACGGCGGTGAGCATGCGGTGGATGTCCGCGTCGCCCGTGAAGACCGGTCCGAGCAGCGGGGAGAGCGCGGCGAGCACGAGGCCGAGGATCGCGCCGAGGCCGACGCCCCACTGCACGAGGCGGCGGGATACCGCGCGGACGCGCGGCACGTCGTCGGAGCCGAGGCCGTGGCCGACGAGCGCCTGGCCCGCGATGGCGAGGGCGTCGAGCACGAACGCGACGGTCGAGAAGAGGGTGAGGGCGATCTGCAGGGTGGCGAGCCCCGTGACCCCCAGCCCCGCGCCCACCGCGACTGTCGCGAGGATCGCCGCCCGGAGCGACGCCGTGCGCACGAGCAGCCAGCCGCCGGACGCCGCCGAGCGCGCGACCCCGCGGAGCCCGGGGCGCAGGGTCGTGCCCGTCTCGCGGGCGGCGCGCACGGCGATCAGGACGAAGACGGAGGCCATGCCCCACTGCGCGATGACGGTGCCCCACGCGGATCCGGCGATGCCGAACCCGAGCCCGTAGATGAGGAACGCGTTGAGGGCCGCGTTCGCCGCGAAGCCGGAGACGGCGACGACGAGCGGGGTGCGCGTGTCCTGGAGGCCGCGGAGGAGGCCGGTCGCGGCGATGACGAGGAGCATCGCGGGCATGCCGGCGAGCGAGATGCCGAGGTAGGTGCGGGCGGCGTCGACCACGGCGGCGGTCGCGGCCGGGTCCGCGTCGGCGCCGCCGGTGTCGGCGAGGGCGCGCACGAGCGGATCCGCGACCACGAGCCCCACGACCAGCACCACCGCGCCGAGCGCGAGCGCCAGCCACAGGCCGTCGATGCCCGCGCGGATCGCGCCCGGCCGGTCGCCCGCGCCGAGCCGCCGCGCCACGGTGGGCGTCGTCGCGTAGGCCAGGAAGACGAGGAGGCCGACGATCGTCTGCAGGATCACGCTGGCGATGCCGAGGCCCGCGAGCGGCGCGCTTCCGAGGTGGCCGACGAGCGCCGTGTCGGTGAGGAGGAACAGCGGCTCGGCCACGAGCGCGCCGAGCGCGGGCACCGCCAGCGCGAGGATCTCCCGGTCGAGCGGGCGACGGATCCGCGGGCCGCGCCCGGTGGGCCCGCGTCCGGCTGACCCGGACCCGCGTCCGGCCGGCCCGGATCCGCCCTCAGGCGCGCCCGTCAGCGGACCGCGTGCGCCAGGCGCTGCACGACGCCCGCGGTGGCGGCCGTGAAGGCGCGCGCCACCTCGGGGTCGAGCGACGCGAGCGAGATCGGCCCGCGCTCCGCGATGTGCGCGTCGTACGGCACCGTGAAGATCTGGGCCGGGCGGGCGTCCTCGAGGATGCGGTCGATGCGCGCGACGACCGCCGGATCCTCCGGGCGTCCGTCGTGCAGGCGGATGATGACGGCGTTGTCGGCCAGCATGGCCGCGTGGCCGCCGAGCTCGCGCAGGAAGTCGAGCAGCGCGACGGCCTCGAGCACCGCGTCGCCCGCGTTGAGCACGGGGACGACGAGCACGTCGGTGACCTCGATCGCGCCGCGGAAGGCGGACGACGAAGGCTGGTTGCCGGAGTCCATCACGCGCATCGCGTAGTACTCGTCGATGAGGCGGGAGACGCCGATCACGTCGTCGCCCGTGAGCTCGCGACGCGGCCCGACGGACGCGACGACGGACGCGAAGCTCGTCTGCGGCGCCGTGTAGCCGGCGAGCTGGCCGGCGCTGTGGATCTCGTCGCGGTCGCGCACGAGCTCGCCGAGCCCGCGGGTCGGCTGGCCCTCGGCGCGGTAGCCGAGCGCTCCGGGATCGTCGGTGACCTCGACCACGGCGACGGATCCGCCGCGGATGGAGCCGAGCACGCCGCCCAGGATGAGGGAGGTGGGCGTCTTGCCGACGCCGCCCTTGCGGTTCGCGACCAGCACGCTGACCGCGCGCGACCACGTGGCCTGGCGGATCACGCGCTCGTCGCCCTCGCGCCGGGAGACCTCCGCGTTCGCGGCGGCCTCCTCGGCGCCGGGCGCGATCTTGAAGACGCCGCCCGTGACGCTGTTGAGGAAGCCGCGGAAGCCGGTGCGCGCGACGACCGGGCCGCGCGGCGGGCGCTGGCCGGTCTGCTCGGGGAAGAGGGTGAGGCTGCTCGTGGCGGCGTCGGCGCGCGGGGTGCGCATGACGTAGCGCTGCGGATCCGCGTCGGGGAACGCCGTGAGGTCGCTGCCGGGACGGCGGTCGTCGGCGGGCTCCTCGGTGTCGGCGGGCGCCGGGGGGAGGGAGGAGATCGGGTGCGGCTCGGGTGCCGGCGCCGGGGCGGTGCGCTCGGGGACCGCGGGGGTGATCGGGACCTGCCGCGTGTCCGTCGGCTCGGACGCCGTCTCGGCGTCCGTGCTCGCATCGTTCGCGGACGCGCCATCGCCGTCGCCCTCGGTCGACGGACGCAGCGGCATCCGGAACGGGTGCGCGTCGTCGACCTGGGGCGCGGGGACGGCCCACGCGGATCCGACCGCCGGCGCGACGAACGCGTCGAAGGGGGAGGGGGCGTCGCCGTGCGCGGAGGCGCCCGCGGGGAGCTCCTCGGCCGCGTCCTCCGCGTCCTCGGCGGCGTCCATCTCGGCCTCGCGCTCGTCGTCGACGAACAGCTCGTCGAACGCTCGCGTGCCGACGATCTCGACGTCGCCGGTGTCCGTGTCCTCGTCTTCGCGGGCGTCGACCGCGCCGACCGCGCCGATCGGGAGGTCGGCGGCCGCGTCGGCCCCCGCCGCGCCGGGCGCCGCGAGGTCGTCGATGCCGTCGGCCTCGTCGTCGACGGAGGCGGGCACGTGGGCGGGAGCGACGGCCGTGGATCCCGGACGCACGCGGTCGGGCCCGAACAGCCCGCCCTCGGAGGTGCGGGGGACGGCGGGGAAGGGATCCACCCACCGGTGCGCGTCTCCGGAGTCGCCGGATCCGCGGTTCTGCTCCATCTCCTGCTGGCGGCGACGCAGCTCGCGTCGGCTCAGGATGGGGGGCTCGGAAGCGCCCCCGTCGCGTGCGGCGCCGTCTCGGGGGCCCGGATCCTGCGTGTCGTCGGTCATGTGGCTCGCCTTCGTCGTCCCCGCCTGCGCGGACGAGGCTACCAGGGGAGCCGTTCCGGCCCGGAATCGCGGGGGAGGGACCTCCGGACCCTCGTACGGGGCACAGACCCCGCCTCGGTAGTCGGACCCGCGGATCCCCCGCGCCACTGGTGATCGACGCGGCCGGTACCGGTTGTCCCCCGTCGGCCTCGGCGGCGGCGGATCGCCGACCTAGCGTCACGATGTCGCCCGATTCGTGGCGACGCAGGGGGCAGGACGATCCGCGAGCCGGATGCGGGGCCCGCACTATCAGGGGGATCACCTTCATGGCACTTCACGCAGAGCGTCCGCGCATGTCGCGTCGCACCAAGACCATGGCGTTCCTGTCCGGGGGCCTCGTCCTCGGCCTCGGCGTCACGGCCACCCTCGCCGCCTGGACCGACTCCGAGTGGGTCTTCGGCGGCGGCAACGGCAGCGGCCCCGGCCTCGGCACCTCGACCTTCGAGGTCGAGCAGAACGTCGTCGCGCCCTTCGCCTCCACCGGCTTCACGCAGAACGAGACCAACCCCGGCCAGGACCTCACGTTCTCGCCCGGCGCCCTCGCGCTCATCCCCGGCAACACGGTCTACGCGCCCGTCGCGCTCCGCACCTCCGCGGGATCCGTCGCCGGAACGCTCCTCCTGCAGGACTCCGAGCCCGCCACCGGCACCGCGAACGCGGCCGTGGACGCGAACAACCTCCTCCTCGGCGCGCTCAACCTCCGGGTCGCGACCTCGGCGACCTCGGCCACCTGCGACGCGACGTCGTTCGCCACGGCCGCCAACGTCATCGCCGCCGGCCCGCTCGCCACGGCCGAGCCGACCGCGGCGCAGACGCAGGCCCTGGCCGCGAACAGCACGTCGGTGCAGTACTACTGCTTCGAGATCACGCTGCCCACGGCACCGACCCTGCCGGCCGGCACCACGGTCGACGCCCTCCAGGGCCGCGCGGTCACGCCGGCGTGGGAGTTCGCCGGCACGTCGGTCGCGTCGGTCAACTAGCCGGATCGGGCCCGTGCCATGACCGCCGAGGGCGCCGTGACGGCGACACGGAGAGGGGACCGCGACGCGCTCGCGGCCGCCCGCCGTGACGCCGTCGCGGCCGCCCGCGCGCGGGCGCGGCCCCGGCGCACCGTCGGCGTCGTCGTGCGCGACGTCGTCATCACGCTGCTGGGGCTCGCGGGCGTGGTGGTCATCGCGTGGACCGTGCTGTCGCGGATGCTCGGGCTCTCGCTCGTGGTGCTGCTGACCGGGTCCATGGCGCCGACGCTGCCGACCGGGTCCGTCGCGATCATGGCCGACGCCGTGCCCGCCGCCGACCTCGAGGTGGGCGACGTCATCAAGGTGCAGCGGCCGGGGTACGACCTGCCGGTCACGCACCGCATCATCTCGATCGGCGCCGTCACGGGCGAGGTCGAGCAGCCGACCGCGGGCGTGGACCCGCAGGACCCGGCCGCCCGCCAGGTCGTCCTCCAGGGCGACGCGAACGAGACCGCCGATCCCGCGCCGTACGTCATCGCGTCGGCGGACCGCGTCGTGTTCGGCGTGCCGTACCTCGGCTACGCCAACCGGATCCTGCACACGCCGCTCGTGCTCATCGGGCTCGCGGGGGCGCTGCTGCTGCTGCTCGTCGGGACGTCGCTGCCGTCGGGCCGGAGCCGCGGGCGCCGGGTCGCGGGGGCGGATGCCGGACCGGACGCCGATCCCGACGAGGACCGGCACGTCGCCACCGCGGCGGCCATGTCCGCGCCGGCGCGCGCCCGCCGGTCCGCGCTGACCCGGGCGGCTGCGCGTGCGTCGGATGCCGCACCGGCTGTCGGTGCGCGGGCCGGCGTCACGCGGGCCGTCGTCGCGGCGGGTTCGGATGCGATGGGCCCCGATGCGCAGGCGGGCGCCGCATCCGCCGCTGCGCCCACTCCCACGAGCCGTCGCGAGGCGCGCGCCGCCGCCTCGGCCGGTCGCGCCCGGTCGCGCCGCTCGGACCACGCGGCGCGCGCCGCCCAGACGGCGCGGGAGTCGCACGCGGCCCATGCCGCTCGCGCGTCCCGTGGCGGGGGGGGGGGGGGGGGGGGGGGGGGGGGGGGGGGGGGGGGGGGGCGGCGGGGGGCGCGGGCCCGCCCGCGGGGGGGCGGGGGGCGCGGGCCCCGGCCCCCCCCCCGGCGCCGCCGCCCCCCCGCCCCCCCCCCCCCCCCCCGCGGCCCCCCCCCCCCGCCGCGGCCCCCGCCCCCCCCGGGCCGCGCGCCCCGCCCGTCCGGGCGGCCGCCCGGAGCCGGCACCGG
>NZ_JAQHYR010000014.1:0-44880 GCF_027858075.1 Clavibacter sp. CT19
GTGGCCGGTCGACGCGGGAGTCGACCGGCCCGTGCGCCGCCGGGGCGACGCGGGTGGGCTACTCGCCCTTGTCGATCTCGTCCTGCGTGTAGTACCCGCTGTCGACGATGACCTCGATGAGGTTGTCCTTCGTCACGGTCACGGCCTTGAACTGCTTCGTGGCGACGTCCTTCACCTTGTTGTTGTAGGTGTCGGGCGCATCCGGCTTGTCGCCCTTGAGCAGGTCGTCGACCATCGTGACGGCCTCCTTGCCGAGCAGGCGCGTGTCCTTGAAGATCGTCGAGTACTGGACGCCGTCGAGGATGAGCTTGTCGGACGCCTTCTCGCCGTCCTGGCCGGTGATGATCGGCATGGGGCTCGTGGAGCCGAGGGCCTGGATGATGCCGCGCGACAGGCCGTCGTACGGCGAGAGCACGCCGTTCAGGACCTTGCCGCCGCCGTAGTTGCCCGACAGCAGGTTCTCCATGCGGGCCTGCGCGCCCTCCTGCTTCCACTGCTGGATCGCGACCTGGCTGAAGTCCTTCTGGCCGGAGCCGATGGTGACCTGGCCGGAGTCGAGGAAGGGCTTGAGGACGCTCATCGCGCCGTTGTAGAAGAACTGCGCGTTGTTGTCGTCCGGGCTGCCGGCGAAGATCTCGATGGTCTTCTTCTCGGTGCTGCCGGTGGGCTTGCCGTCGGCGTCGACGAGGCCCATGCCCTGCAGGAGCGAGTTGCCCTGCTGCACGCCGACCTGCTGGTTGTCGAACGTCGTGTAGTAGTCCACGTTCTCGGTGCCGTTGATGAGGCGGTCGTACGCGATGACCTTGACGCCGTCGTCGGCCGCGGTCTTGAGGACCTGGGTCAGCGCGGTGCCGTCGATCGACGCGACGATGAGCGCCTTGGCGCCCTTGTTGAGCATCGTCTCGATCTGCGAGATCTGGTCCTGCACCTTGTCGTTGGCGTACTGCAGGTCGACCTTGTAGCCGAGCTTGGTGAGCTGGTCGCTGACGTTGTTGCCGTCGTCGACCCAGCGCTCGCTCGTCTTGGTGGGCATGGCGACGCCGACGAGGGCGCCCTTGTTGTCCTCGGTGCCGCCGGCGCTGCCGCCGCGGCCGCCGCCGCCGGAGCAGGCGGCGAGCGAGAGGGCGATGCTCGTGGCGGCGATGCCGACGAGGACCTTCTTCATCTTCACGGTCGTGTCCTTTCGTACTGCTGCTGTGAGACGCGCGTCCGGCATCTGCGCCGGACCCGCACCCCTGGTGTGGGTGTTACAGGCCCTGGGCCAGGCGGTGGTACGCCTGGTTCCAGCGGACTTCCTTGGTGAACCCCTTGAGGGTCGTGTCCTCGTCGATGACGAGGAGCTCGGTGCGCGCGATCTCGGCGAAGTCCTCGAAGACCTCGACGCCGACCTGCGTGCTCATGACCGTGTGGTGTGCGGCCCCGGCGGTGAGCCAGGCCGCGGCGCTCGTCGCGAGGTCGGGCGCGGGCTTCCACACGGCGCGGGCGACGGGCAGGTTCGGGAGCGGCTCGTCGAGCGGCACGACCTCCACGACGTTCGCGACGATGCGGAAGCGGTCGCGCATGTCCGACATGGCGACGACGACCGCGGGGCCGGGGTCGGTGTCGAAGACGAGGCGCACGGGGTCCTCGCGGCCGCCGATGCCGAGCGGGTGGATCTCGAGGCTCGGCCGGCCCGTGGTGAGCGTGGGGCAGATCTCGAGCATGTGCGCGCCCAGGATCTTCTCCTCGCCGGGGACGAGGTGGTACGTGTAGTCCTCCATGAGGCTCGCGCCCCCGGGGAGGCCGGCGCCCATGACCTTCGCCGCGCGGATCAGCACGGCCGTCTTCCAGTCGCCCTCGGCGCCGAAGCCGTAGCCCTCGGCCATGAGGCGCTGCACCGCGAGTCCGGGCAGCTGGCGGAGGCCGCCGAGGTCCTCGAAGCTCGTGGTGAAGGCGCCGAAGCCGCCCTCCTCGAGGAAGGAGCGCAAGCCCACCTCGATGGCGGCGCCGTAGCGGAGCGACGCGTGGCGCTCGGCGCCGCGCTGCAGCTCGGGGGCGATGTCGTAGAGACGCTCGTACTCGTCGACCAGCGCGTCGATCTCGGCGTCGGTCGCGGCGTCGACCCGCTCGACGAGGTCGTTGACGCCCCAGGTGTTGACCGAGACGCCGAACTTGAGCTCGGCCTCCGTCTTGTCTCCCTCGGTGACGGCGACGTTCCGCATGTTGTCGCCGAAGCGGGCGACCTTGAGCTCGTGCACGGCGGCCCAGCCGGCGGCGGCGCGCATCCACGTGCCGATGCTCTGGCGGACCGACTCCGTGCTCACGTGGCCGACGACCGTCTTGCGCGTGACGCCGAGGCGCGACTGGATGTAGCCGAACTCCCGGTCGCCGTGCGCGGCCTGGTTGAGGTTCATGAAGTCCATGTCGATGGTGCTCCACGGGAGCGCGACGTTGGCCTGGGTGTGCAGGTGCAGGAACGGCTTCTGCAGGGCGTCGAGGCCCTGGATCCACATCTTCGCGGGGCTGAAAGTGTGCATCCACGCGATGAGGCCGATGGTCTGGTCGCTCGCGTTGGCCTCGAGGGCCATGCGGCGGATGCTGTCGGAGTCCTTGAGCACGGGCTTCCAGACGACGCGCACGGGCACGTCCGACGCCTCCTCGAGCTGTCGGGCGATCTCCTGCGACTGCTCGGCGACCTGCTGCAGCGTCTCCTCGCCGTAGAGGTTCTGGCTGCCCGTGAGGAACCAGACCTCGTAGTGGTCGAGGGACGTGGTGATGCGGGTCACTTCAGGGCTCCTTGGGGTGCTTGTCCGTAGACGTTCTGGTAGCGGTCGAACAGGGAGTCGACGGCCTCGACGGGGAGGGGGGTCGGCTCGCCGAGCTGGCGGGAGATGTGGACGGTTCGGGCCACGTCCTCGACCATGACGGCCGCCTTCACGGCGTCCTTCGCGTCCTTGCCGATGGTGAAGGGGCCGTGGCCGGCCATCAGGACGGCGCGCGAACGGTGCCCCGTGAGCGTCTCGACGATGCCGCGGCCGATCGAGTCGTCGCCGATGATGGCGAACGGGCCGACGGGGATCTCCCCGCCGAACTCGTCGGCCATGGCGGTGATGACGCACGGGATGGGCTCGCGGCGGGCCGCCCAGGCGACCGCGTAGGTGGAGTGCGTGTGGACCACGCCGCCCACCTCGGGCATGTTGCGGTACACGTAGGCGTGCGCCGCGGTGTCGCTCGACGGGGCGTTGCGGGAGCCGGGGGTGTCCGGGATCACGTTGCCGTCGAGGTCGCAGAGGATCATGTTCTCGGGGCTCAGGTCGTCGTAGCTCACGCCCGAGGGCTTGATGACGAACAGGTCGGCGCCGGGGACGCGGCCGGAGACGTTGCCGCCGGTCCAGACCACGAGGCCGTAGCGCACGAGCTCGCCGTGCAGTCGGGATACCTCGGAGCGGACACGGGCGACCGCGACCTCGATCTCGGGTGCGTAGGTGCTCACGCGCGGGCCTCCCTCTTCAGCGACTTGAGCCGCTTCATGACGTCGTTGGCGCCGCGGCCGAAGTGGTCGTGCAGCGTCGAGTACTCCTCGTACAGCCGGTCGTAGGCGAGCGCGCGCTCCTCGTCCGGCTGGTAGCGGCCGCGCTCGACCTTGCCCATGGCCTCGCCCGCGACGCGCACGTCGGGGTAGGCGCCCGCGGCGACGGCGGCGTGGATCGCCGATCCCAGCGCCGGGCCCTGCTCGCTCGTGATGACCGAGATGGGGAGGCGGAGGATGTCGCTGTAGGCCTGCATGAGGAACGCGTTCTTCAGCAGGCCGCCCGCGACGATGAACTCGGTGACCGGGACCCCGGACGCGTTGAAGGTCTCCACGATCTTGCGCGTGCCGAACGCGGTGGCCTCGAGCAGCGCCCGGTAGACCTCCTCGGTACGGGTCGTGAGCGTGGTGCCGATGACGAGGCCCGACAGCTCGTGGTCGACGAGCACCGAGCGGTTGCCGGAGTGCCAGTCGAGCGCGACGAGGCCGTGGCCGCCGACGGGCTGGTCGGCTGCGAGGTCGGTGAGGTGCTGGTGGACGCTCGTGCCGGCGGCCGCGGCCTCCTCGGCGTAGCGCGCGGGCACCTGGTTCTTGACGTACCAGGCGAAGATGTCGCCGACGCCGGACTGGCCGGCCTCGTAGCCGTAGAGCCCCGAGACGATGCCGCCGTCGACGACGCCGCACATGCCGGGGACCTCGGTGAGCACGTCGCTGTTCATGACGTGGCAGGTGCTCGTGCCCATGATCGCGACCATCTGGCCGGGCTCCACGGCGCGGGCGACGGGCGCGGTGACGTGCGCGTCGACGTTGCCGACCGCGACGGCGATGCCCTCCGGCAGGCCCGTCCAGGCGGCGGCCTCGGCCGAGAGCGTGCCGGCGGCGGATCCGAGCTGGCCGATCTCGTGCGCGACCTTGTCCTCGGCGAAGGAGGCGAAGTCGGGGTTGAGGGCGCCGAGGAACTCCCGGGTGGGGTACTCGCCGTCCTGGAGGATGCCCTTGTAGCCGGCGGTGCAGGCGTTCCGGACGTAGCTGCCGGTGAGCTGCCAGACGATCCAGTCGGCCGCTTCGACCCAGTGCTCCATGAGGCCGTAGAGCTCCGGGTCCTCCTCGAGCAGCTGGAGGCCCTTGGCGAACTCCCACTCGCTCGAGATGAGGCCGCCGTAGCGGGCCAGCCACTTCTCGCCGCGCTCCTCGGCCAGCGCGTTGATGCGGTCGGCGTGCGACTGCGCGGCGTGGTGCTTCCAGAGCTTGACGTAGGCGTGGGGGCGGTCGGCGTATCCCTCGACCTCGTTGAGCGGCGTGCCGTCGGCGAGGGTGGGGACCATGGTGCACGCGGTGAAGTCGGTGCCGATGCCGATGACCCGCGCGGGGTCGATGCCGGCCTCGCGGATGGCGGCGGGCACCGCCTGCTTGAGCACGTCGACGTAGTCGCTCGGGACCTGCAGGGCCCACTCGGGCGGGAGCTGCGCGCCGGTGGCGGCGAGCGTGTCGTCCATGACCGCGTGCGGGTAGTCGAGGACGCCGGAGCCGAGCTCGACGCCGTCCGAGACGCGCACCACGACCGCACGGCCGGAGAGGGTGCCGTAGTCGACCCCGATGACGTAGCTCTCGGCATCCGTTCCCGGCTCGCTGGCCTGGGGCTCGGTGCTCACAGGGGCGCTGGGCACGGGATCGACTCCTTCGTCTGATGCACCGCGGCCCGGGGACCGCGTGGGATGTGAACGGTCACATCGGCGGATGTCACTCTACACACGCGTGGGATCGCCCTGTCAAGCGGAGATGCCCCGACCCCTCGAAGTGGGGTGGCGGCGGCTGGGGAGGGCGCGCCGAGCGGTTCAGGACGAGGGCGGGCCCGTGGAGGCGCGCACGACGAGCTCGGGCTCGATCGTGCCCCGGTAGCGCTCCCCCGATCCGCCCATGCCGTCGAGCAGGAGCGCCACCGAGCGCCGGCCGACCTCGGCGAAGTCCTGCCGCACCGTGGTGAGCGGCGGCCAGAAGTGGGCGGCCTCCGGGATGTCGTCGAAGCCGACGATGCTGACGTCGCGCGGCACGTCGAGGCCCGCGTCGCGCACCGCGTGGATGAGGCCGAGCGCCATCTGGTCGTTGCTGGAGAAGATCGCCGTGAAGTCGCGGAGCCGCAGCATCTCGCGGCCGGCGTAGAACCCGAACTCCGCCGTCCAGTCGCCGAGGATGGGCGCCGTGGTGGGGACCTCGGCGGCGGACATGGCGTCGAGGAAGCCGCGCATGCGCGCCTCGGCCTCGATCCAGTCCTGGGGACCCGCGAGGTGGTAGATGTCGCGGTGGCCGAGCTCGAGGAGGTGCCGGGTCGCCAGCCGGGCGCCCGCCATCTGGTCGACCGAGAGGTCGTGCGCGTCGCCGCGGCCGTCGCTCTGCATGGTGACGTACGGCACGTCGAGCGACATGCTGGCGAGCACCTCGCGCACGCGCACCTGCGGCGCGACGACCACCAGGCCCTCGACCGCCTGGTCGACCAGGTGCCCGAGCGCGACCTGGATCGCCGCTCCGTCGGAGGACGCGAGGTTCGTGGTCGTCACGAGGTAGCCGGCCTCGCGCGCCGCCGCCTCGATGGCCGCGATGGACGACGCCGGCCCGTACTGCGAGCTCTGCGACGTGAGCACGCCGATGGTGCGCGAGCGGCTCGTGACGAGCGCTCGGGCGGCGCGGTTCGGCCGGTACTGCACCTGCTCCATCACGTCGAGCACGCGCTGGCGGGTCTCGGCGCGGAGCGAGGGCGAGTCGTTGAGGACGCGGGAGACCGTCTGATGCGAGACGCCCGCGAGGCGCGCGACGTCGCGGATGCTAGGCGCCCGCCCCCGTGGCGTCTCCGTGGTCATCGTCGGCCCCGTCCTGGTACGGGGCACCGCCCCGGTCGCGCCGTGCGGCGCAGGTGTCACATTGTCACATGTGACAGTCACACGGGAGACCGGCGGGGATGCGGCGACCGGGAGGCCGGGCACGCGGGCCGGACGGCTGCGGCAGACTGGTCGTCCACCCGACGAGAGGCACCACCTGTGACGATCACCGCCGCGGCAGACGGATCCGCGCTCGGCAACCCGGGGCCCGCCGGCTGGGCCTGGTACGTCGACGACGAGCGCTGGGCCGCGGGCGGCTGGCCGCACGCCACGAACAACCAGGGCGAGCTGAAGGCCGTGCTCGAGCTGTTCCGCGCGACCGCGCACCTCGACGACGACCTGCTCGTGCTGTGCGACAGCCAGTACGTCATCAACTCGGTCACCAAGTGGATGCCCGGGTGGAAGCGCAAGGGCTGGCGCAAGGGCGACGGCAAGCCGGTGCTCAACGTCGAGCTGCTCAAGGAGATCGACGCCGAGATCCAGGGCCGCCGCTACCGCTTCGAGTGGGTCAAGGGGCACGCGAACCACCCGCTCAACGAGGCCGCGGACGACCGGGCACGCGCCGTCGCGACGGCGTACCAGGGCAAGCGGCCGATCCCCGAGGGGCCGGGCTGGGCCGGACACGCGAGCGCCGGATCCGCGGCGCAGGCGACCGAGGAGGCGGCGGCCGTGGAGGACGACGCCGACCTCGCGGCCGATCCCGTCGTCGCCGAGGCGGAGGCCGTCGAGGCCGAGGCCCCCGCCCAGCCGGGCCTGTTCGACTTCGACGCGTTCGACGAGGAGGTCGCGCCGGAGCCCGCCGACACCACGCTCACGATCGCGCTCGACCACGACGCCATGGCCCGCCTCAGCGCCCACGCGCGCGACCGCGGGGTCAGCGTCGACGAGGCCGTGCGGCTGCTCCTGCCCTGATCCGCGCGGCGGGGCGGCGCCGACGCGCGCCGCACCCGTCCCCCGCTAGTGCTTGCCCTGCTTGAGCGCCTTGCCGAGCGCGCGCTCGAGGTCGACGACGAGGTCCTCGACGGACTCGATGCCGACCGAGAGGCGCACGAGGTCGTCCGGGACCTCGAGCGGCGTGCCCTTCACGGACGCGTGCGTCATCTCGGACGGGTAGCTGATGAGCGACTCGACGCCGCCGAGCGACTCCGCGAGCTGGAAGACGCGCGTGCCCTCGACCACGCGGCGCGCGGCCTTCGCTCCCCCGCGCACCTGGAACGAGATCATGCCGCCGAAGCCCGACATCTGCGCCTTCGCGATCTCGTGGCCCGGGTGCTCGGGGAGCCCCGGGTAGTGCACGGCCGTCACATCGGCGTGCTGCTGGAGGAACGACGCGATCTCCTCGGCGTTCGAGGAGTGGCGCTCGACGCGCACCGCGAGCGTCTTGATGCCGCGGGTGGTGAGCCACGCGTCCATGGGGCCCGAGACGGCGCCGACCGCGAACTGCAGGAAGCCGACCTTCTCGGCGAGGGCGTCGTCGTTCAGGATGACCGCGCCGCCGAGCACGTCGGAGTGGCCGCCGAGGTACTTCGTGGTCGAGTGCACCACCACGTCGGCGCCGAGCGCGAGCGGCTGCTGGAGGTACGGCGAGGCGAAGGTGTTGTCGACGACGACCGTGGCGCCGGCGGCGTGGCCGAGGTCGGCGAGCGCGCGGATGTCGCTGATCTTCATCAGCGGGTTGCTCGGGGTCTCGACCCAGAGGACCTTCGCGGGGCCGGATCCGAGGACCCGCTCGACCGCGGCGAGGTCGCTCATGTCGACCGTCTCCACGACGATCCCCCAGTCGCCGAGCACGCGCGTGAGGAGGCGGTAGGTGCCCCCGTACACGTCGTCGCTCAGGACGATCCGATCGCCCGGGCGCGTGATGGCACGGAGCAGCGTGTCCTCGGCGGCCAACCCCGACGCGAACGAGAAGGCGTGCTTCCCGCGCTCGAGCGAGGCGAGCAGCTCCTGCAGGCCGGTGCGCGTGGGGTTGGCGCTGCGCGCGTACTCGTAGCCGCCGCGGAGCCCGCCGATGCCGTCCTGCACGAACGTGCTCGTGAGGTAGAGGGGCGGGATGACGGCGCCGGTGGTGGGATCCGGGTCCTGGCCGGCGTGGATGGCGCGGGTGTCGAAGTCGTGCTTGTCGCTCACGGTGCTCGTCTCTGTGGTCGGGATGTGCGCGGGCCGGGCCTGCGGATCAGTCGGTGAGGTAGGTGAGGAGGTCGTGCCGGGTGAGGACGCCGACCGGCTTGCCGCCGTCGCTCACCATGAGCGCGTCGGCGGATCCGAGCGCGCTCCACGCCTCGGGCACGGTCTCGTTCACGCCGATGAGCCCGAAGGGCGCTCCCGTGAACGCGCCGACCCGGTCGGTGAGCTGCGCGCGCCCGCTGAAGACGAGCTCCAGGAGGCTGCGCTCGTCCACGGCCCCTGCGACCTCGCCCATGACGACGGGCGGCTCGGCCGAGAGGACCGGGAGCTGCGAGACGTCGTACTCGGTCATGATGCGGATGGCGTCGCGGATGGTGTCGCTCGGGTGCGCGTGCACGAGGTCGGGGAGGCTGCCGGTCTTGGCGCTCATGACGTCGGCGACCGTGCGCTGGCCGTTGACGCGGGCGAAGCCGTAGGACTGCATCCACTTCTCGTTGAAGATCTTGCCGAGGTAGCCGCGGCCGCCGTCGGGCAGCAGGATCACCATCACGTCGTCGGGGCCGAGGTGCTTCGCGGCCTTGAGGGCGGAGACCACGGCCATGCCGCTGGATCCGCCGACGAGCAAGCCCTCCTCGCGGGCGAGCCGCAGCGTCATGTCGAACGACTCCTGGTCGCTCGAGGCGATGACCTCGTCGACCACGTCGGGGTCGTAGGCCGCCGGCCAGAAGTCCTCGCCCACGCCCTCGACGAGGTACGGGCGGCCGGTGCCGCCGGAGTAGACGGATCCCTCGGGATCGGCGCCGATGATGCGCACCCGTCCCTCGGACACCTCCTTGAGGTACCGGCCGACGCCCGAGATGGTGCCGCCGGTGCCGACGCCCGCGACGAAGTGCGTGATCTCGCCCTCCGTGTCGCGCCAGATCTCGGGCCCCGTGGTCTCGTAGTGGCTGAGCGGCCCGTTCGGGTTCGAGTACTGGTCGGGCTTGAAGGCGCCGGGGATCTCGCGCGCGAGCCGGTCGCTCACCGAGTAGTAGGAGTCGGGGTGGTCGGGCGCGACCGAGGTGGGCGTGACGACGATCTCGGCGCCGTACGCCGTGAGCACGTTCCGCTTGTCCTCGCCGACCTTGTCGGGGAGCACGAAGACGCAGCGGTAGCCGCGCTGCTGGGCGACGAGCGCGAGGCCGACGCCCGTGTTGCCGGAGGTGGGCTCGACGATCGTGCCGCCGGGCTGCAGCCTGCCGTCGCGCTCGGCGGCGTCGATGATGCGCGTCGCGATGCGGTCCTTCGCGCTGCCGCCGGGGTTCAGGTACTCGACCTTCACCAGCACGGTCGCCGAGATGCCCTCGACCACCCTGTTGAGCTTCACGAGCGGGGTGTTCCCGATGAGGTCGAGGATCGTGTCGGCGTACTTCACGTGAGGTGGCGCTCCCGGTGTCAGGTGTGCGGTCCGGTGGGCCCCGCCCATCCAGCATAGGCGCGCCCGTCCCGCGTGTTACGGGCGCTCGGCGAGCCGATCGGGCAGGGTGCGCCCAGGCCGACCGGGTACCCTGATCGCACATTCCCCCAGCAGAGAAGGACCCTCCGTGGCGCGACGCGACGACACCACGCCCTCCGGCGACGAGAGCGGACGGCCCGTCCCGCCGACCGCCAAGCAGGCCCAGAAGGACCTCACGGTCAAGCAGCAGCGCGAGGCCCGCCGCGCCGAGAAGGTCGCGGCGCTGAAGAAGCAGCAGGAGCACGCGCGCCGCAACCGGCTCATCGGCATCATCACGGGATCCGTGGCGGCCGTCGCGGTCGTGGCCGTGGTCATCGGCGTGGTCGTCTCCAGCGGCACGCCGAAGCAGGATCCGGCCGACATCTCCATCGAGGGCCTCCGCACCTGGGACTCGCTCCCCAGCACGCACGTGCAGGGCACGGTCGACTACGCGGCGAAGTACGACGGCATGAACCCGCCCGCCGGCGGCGAGCACAACGCCATGTGGCTCAACTGCGGCATCTACGACCAGCCGCAGCCCAACGAGAACGCGGTGCACGACCTCGAGCACGGCGCCGTCTGGATCACCTACGACGCCGCGAAGATCACCGGCGACGACCTCGCGAACCTGCAGAAGTACGCGAAGTCGTTCGGCGGGTACGTCACCATGTCCCCGTACGAGGGCCTCCCGACGCCCATCGCCATGTCGGCGTGGGGCGCGCAGATCACGGTCGATTCGGTCGACGACCCGCGCATCAAGGACTTCATGTCCAAGTACTGGAAGAGCCCCAACGCTCCCGAGGCCGGCGCCGCGTGCACCGGCGCCCTCGAGGGCCAGGGCCGGGTCGACTGACCATGACCGACCGCGACCGCGCCGGGTCCGACCCGCGTCCGGGCGACGACCTCGTCGCCGACCACGTGCCCGACGACGACCTCCGCGAGGAGGAGCTCTCTGGGCTCGTCGCGCACGGCGAGGCGTCACGCGCCCGCGGACGGCGGCTCCGCGTGGGCCTCGCCGCCGGCGTCGTCGCGGTGGCCCTCGTGGTCGCCGGGCTCCTCGTCGGCCGCGTCACCGCGCCCGTCTCGGCGCTCACGCCCAGCACGAACAGCGCGGAGGCGGGCTTCTCGCGCGACATGCAGGTGCACCACGAGCAGGCCGTGCAGATGTCGCTCATGATCATCGACCGCACGGACGACCCCGAGGTCAAGCTCATCGCGCAGGACATCGCCCAGGCGCAGTCCCAGCAGGCCGGCCAGATGTACGCGTTCCTCACCTCCTGGGGCCTCGACCAGGCGCCGTCGCAGCCGCGCATGACGTGGATGACGCTCCCGACGCTCGACGGGAAGACCGACCACTCCGCCATGGACATGACGCCCGGCGGGACGATGCCGGGCCTCGCGTCGCAGGCCGACCTCGAGGAGCTGCAGGGCCTCACGGGCGTCGCGGCGGAGCGGAAGTTCCTGACGCTGATGATCGCCCACCACCGCGGTGGCGTCGAGATGGCCCAGGCCCTCCTCGACCGATCGCGGAACCCGCTCATCGCGAACCTCGCGAACGGCATGGTGATGATCCAGGACAAGGAGATCCTCTACATGCAGCAGCTGCTCGACGCCCGGTCCTGAGCCACAGCGCGGATCAGGCCGCCGCGCTGCGCTGGTCGCTGTAGAGGCGCGCGTACTCGCCGCCACGAGCGAGCAACTCGACGTGCGTGCCCTGCTCGACGATGCGGCCGGCGACGACCACGAAGATCACGTCGGCGTCCACCACGGTCGAGAGCCGGTGCGCGATCGCGATGGTGGTGCGCCCGCGCGACGCCGTGTCGAGCGCCTGCTGCACGACGCGCTCCGAGATGGCGTCGAGCGCGCTGGTGGCCTCGTCGAGGATCAGCACGGCGGGGTCCTTCAGCAGCACGCGCGCGATCGCGATGCGCTGCTTCTCGCCGCCGGAGAGCCGGTAGCCGCGCTCCCCCACGAGCGTCTCGTAGCCGTCGGGGAAGGACTCGATGGTCTCGTGGATGTTCGCCGCCCGGGCCGCCCGCTCGATCTGCTCCTGCGTGGCATCGGGCCGCGCGTAGCGGAGGTTCTCGCCGATGGACGCGTGGAAGAGGTACGTCTCCTGGCTCACGATGCCGATGTTCTCCAGCAGCGACTCCTGCTCGAGCTCGCGCACGTCGGCGTCCGCGAAGAGCACGCGCCCGCCGGTCACGTCGTGGAAGCGCGGGATGAGGTACGACACCGTGGTCTTGCCGGCGCCCGACGGGCCCACGAACGCGGCGAACTGCCCCGGCTCGATCGCGAACGACATTCCGTCGAGCGTCGGCCGCTCGCCCGGTCGCGTGTCGGGGTAGGAGAACCGCACGTCGTCGAACGCGACGCGGCCGATCGCCGGCCCGTCGGCCACGGGACGCGCATCGTGCCGGTCGCGGATCGCGGGCTCGAGGTCGAGGTACTCGAAGATGCGGGCGAACAGCGCGCCGGAGGTCTGCAGGTCGAGCGCCACGCGCATCAGCCCGATGAGCGGCCACATGAGCCGGGCCTGCACGGTCGTGAACGCCACGATCGTGCCGGCGGTGACGCTGACGCCGCCCGTGATGAGGAAGCCCGCGACCACGTAGACGATGGCGGGGATGATCGACAGGAAGATCTGCACGAGCGCGAAGAACCACTGCCCGCTCATCTGCTGGCTCACCTGCAGCCGGATCTGCGTGCGGTTCTCGGCCTCGTAGCGCGCGGTCTCCGCGGCCTGCCGGTTGAAGCTCTTGGAGAGCATGATGCCGGACACCGAGAGCGTCTCCTGCGTGATGGCCGTCATGTCGGAGAGCGACTCCTGCGTCTTCGACGCGATCCGCGCCCGCACCTGGCCGACGCGGCGCTGCGCCACCACGAGCACCGGCATGAGCACGACGGCCACGAGGGTCAGCTGCCAGTTGAGCACGAGCATGGCGACGAGGGCCGCGATCACGGTCACGGTGTTGCCGAGCACGCTGGAGACGGTGTTGGTGAGGACCGCCGCGACGCCGCCCACGTCGTTCTGCAGGCGCGACTGGATCACGCCCGTCTTCGTGCGCGTGAAGAAGCCGAGCTCCATGCTCTGCAGGTGGCGGAACAGGTCGACGCGCATGGATCCCATGACCCGGTTGCCGACCGTGGCCGTGAGGTACGTCTGCCACACGCCGAGGCCCGCGCCCGCGACCCAGATGGCGATCATGATCGCGACGAGCTCGACCAGCACGGGGATGTCGGGTCCGCCGGTGGGCGGGAACAGCCCGCGGTCGAACGCCTGCTGCGTGAGGAGCGGCGGCACCACCGTGAGGCCGGCGCCGACGAGCACGAGGGCGATGGTGAGGACCAGCGCGCGCCGGTGCGGGCGGAACAGCTCCGCGATCCGGCCCAGCAGGTTCTCGACGCGCGGCGCCTCGGCGTTGGCCTTCCGCTGGGCCTCGGCGTCGGCCGCGCTGACCCGCCCGCGGCGTCCGCCGCCTCCGCGCATCCCGCCGCCCGCGGCGATGTCGCCCATCCTCGTCATTCCGGCGATTTTACGCCGGTGGGGGATCTCCCCCGACCACCGTGCGCCCGGGGGATGACGACGGCCCGGGCGCCCGCGCGTGCGGACGACCGGGCCGTGATCGGCGGACGCGGATCAGCCCTTCGTGGACCCCGCCAGGAGGCCGCGCACGAAGTAGCGCTGCAGGCTGAAGAACACGATGAGCGGCACGATGAGCGACACGAACGCCGCGGCCGTGAGCCGCTGCCAGTCCTGCCCGCGCGTGCCCGTGAGCTCCGCGAGGCGCTGCGTGAGCGGCGCCACGTCGGGGGTGCCGCCGGAGAAGATCAGCGCCACCAGCAGGTCGTTCCAGACCCAGAGGAACTGGAAGATCGCGAACGACGCGATGGCCGGGAGCGCCAGCGGCAGCACGATGCGGAAGAAGACCTGGCCGTGGCTCGCGCCGTCGACCCGGGCCGCCTCGATGACCTCGCCCGGGATCTCCGAGATGAAGTTGTGCAGCAGGAAGATCGCGAGCGGCAGCGCGAAGATCGTGTGCGCCACCCACACCGGCAGGTAGCCCTGCTCCGGGATCAACGGGATCACGCCGTGGACCGCCTCCTGGAGCGGGCGGAGCGTGCGCGTGAACATCTGGAGCAGCGGGATGAGCGCCATCTGCAGCGGCACGATCTGCAGCGCGAAGATCACGACGAAGAGCACGTTGGAGCCCTTGAACTTGATCCACGCGAACGCGTACGCGGCCATGGACGCGATCACGAGCGGGAACAGCGTCGCCGGGATCGCGATGGCGAGCGAGTTCACGAAGTAGGAGCCCAGCTGCGGCGACGACTGCGACGTCGAGAGCAGCACGTCCTGGTAGTTGTCGAGCGTGAATCCGGGGTTCTGGAAGATGGTCCACCAGCCGGTGGTCTGGATGAGCCCGGCCGGCCGGAACGACGAGATGAACAGGCCGAAGGTGGGCAGCGTCCAGAGCACCGCGATGATCAGCGCGGCGACCGTGGCTCGCCGTGAGGTGAGGCGGTTCTTGACGCGCCGGCTCTTCGCGCCGACGGAGGCCGCCTGCTCGATGGCGCCGCGGCGGGTCCCCCGGTCGGCGACGGGCAGGTCGGCGGGTGCGACGCTCATCGGATCTCCCTCTGCTTGCTCATGACGCGGACGTTGTAGATGACGATCGGCAGCACCATGAGGAACAGCACGATCGCGAGCGCGGAGCCGCGGCCCTGCTCGCCGGCGCGGAACGCCTGCGTGTACATCTCGTTGGCGATGACGCTCGTCTCGAAGTTGCCCGCCGTCATGGTGCGGACGATGTCGAAGACCTTGAGCGTCGCGATGGAGATGGTGGTGACGACCACGACGAGCGACCCGCGGATGCCCGGCAGCGTCACGTTGAGGAACCGCTCCCACGCGTTGGTGCCGTCGAGCTGCGCTGCCTCGATCTGCTCGGTCGGCACGCCCTTGATGCTCGCGGAGAGCACGACCATGGCGAAGCCCGTCTGGATCCAGATCATGACGACGATGAGCAGGGCCGTGTTGATGGGCGAGGTCTGCAGCCACTGCACGGGCTGCTGCCCGAGCCAGACGAGGATCTGGTTGAGGAGGCCGATCTGCTCGCTGTCGCCCGACTTGTAGTCGTAGACGAAGCGCCAGATGATGCCGGCGCCGACGAACGAGATGGCCATCGGCATGAACACCAGGGCCTTGAAGTACTTCTCGCCGCGGGACTTGTCGATGAAGACCGCGTACGCGAGGCCGATGGCCGTCGACAGCAGCGGGACGAAGACCACCCAGATGACGGTGTTGAGGAGCGTCCGGAGCGCGGACGGCTGGGTGAACATCCAGACGAAGTTGTCCAGGCCGGCCCAGTCGCCGTCGTTGTCGCGGAACGCGAGGAGCGTGGTGCGGAAGGCGGGGTAGATGAGGCCGACGGCCAGGAGGATCAGCGCGGGCAGCACGAACGCGCCGAGCTGGATCCAGTCGCGACCGCGCTTCGGCGCCTTGTCGATGAGGAAGAGGATCAGCCCGATCACCAGCGCGAAGACGGCCAGCGCCGCCACCACCTGGAGGATCTTGCCGATCAGGTCAGCGGTCGTCATGGACGTCTCGCCCTTCGGGTCGGGGTGGATGCGGGGCGGGGCCGCCGCGTGCGCGGCGGCCCCGGGTGTCCGGCGCGGAGGCCGGGTGCCGGTCGGTCAGGACCGGCGGTCGATCAGGACGCGGGCCAGCTCGACTCGATGGCGTCGACCGTCTTCTGGGTCGAGTCGCCGCTCAGCCAGCCGACGATGCCCTTCCAGAAGGAGTCGGTGCCGACCGCGCCGGGCATGAGGTCCGAGCCGTCGAAGCGGAACGTCGCGTTCGGGTCCTGGAGGATCTCGATGCTCTGCTTCAGGATGTCGCTCGACGCGTTCGCCGGGTCGAGCCCCTTGTTCGCGCTGATGACGCCACCCAGCTTCACGCGGTTGTTCGCCCAGGTGTCGCTCGAGAGGTAGGAGAGCACCGCGGTGATCTCGTCGCTCGTCCGGAAGGCGCCGACGAGCTCGCCGCCGCCGGTGACGGTCGTCGCGTCGCCCTCGTTCGTGGGCGGCAGGAGGAAGGCGTAGACGTCGCCGTCGGGCGAGACCTTCGCGTCGGTGCCGTCGGCCTTCTTCCAGAAGCCCTCGTAGAACGAGGCCTGGTGGTGCAGCGAGCACTCGCCCTTCAGGATCGGGAGGCCGGCGTCGCCGAACTCCGTGGAGATGATGGACGAGACGTCGCCCAGTCCGCCGTTGACGTAGTCGGGGTTCTTGATGATGTCGCCGACGCCGTCGAAGGCCTTCACGATCGCGGGGTCGTTGAACGGGATCTGGTGCGTGACCCACTTGTCGTAGGTCTCCGCGCCGGCCTGGCGGATCACGAAGCTCTCGACCCAGTCGGTGCCCGGCCAGCCCGTGGCGTCGCCGGATCCGATGCCGACGCACCAGGGCTTGTGGTCGCCCTCGTCGGCGATCTTCTTGGTGAGGTCCATGAGCTGCGCGGTGGACTTCGGGATCTCGTAGCCCTTCTCCTTGAACTCGCTCGGCGAGTACCAGACGTAGCCCTTGACGCTCGCCATGAGCGGCGCGCCGTAGAAGGTGCCGTCGACGGTGCCGTAGCCCTTCCAGTCGGCGGACCAGTTCTCGTCGACGTTCTCCTCGACCGCCTCGGGGGCCGCCTGGAGGTAGCCCTTCGACGCGAGCACGTTGAACAGGCCGACCTGCGGGATGATCCCGATGTCCGGCGCCGAATCGCCCTCCGCGAGGACCGCGATCTGCGCCTCGAACTCCTTGGTGCCCTGGTAGTTCACGGTGATGCCCGTGCAGGTCTCGAAGTCCTTCCAGGACTCGACGAGGCGGTCGGCCTCGTCGTCCTGGATCGTGCCGCCGATGCTCACGTTGGCTCCGTCGAACGTGCCGTACGACGAGTACGGCGTGCAGTCGGTGTCCGCCTTGTCCTCGGCGGCGATGTCGCCCGTGCAGCCCGTGAGCGCGAGGCCGGCGATGCCGACCGCTGCGAGGGGTGCCGCGAAGCGACGTCGGAATAGGGCGTGGCCCATGTGCGTCTCCTCTTCATCGAGGGATGCGGGCTGACCCGCCGTCCCGTGGTGCAGGCGCCGGCAGGTGGGGCGCCGTCGCCGGAACTCCTTTCCCCCGTATGGGGAACCGGTTCCACAGGTCAACGTAGGGGAGCTCGCAGGTGGCGGCAAGGTGCATCCGATAACGAAACGGTCTACTTCTCGTCCGGCGCGCTGGGCGGAGGACGCCCCGATGGTCCATCATCGGAAGGCGACCCCCCTCCGTCCTGGAACCGCTTCCCGCTCACGCGCGAGGCGGCGGGTCCCTGCGGGACCCGATGGAGGGAGGGCGATGAGCGCCATCATCGACGTCGCCCGGCTGGCCGGGGTCTCCAAGGCCACGGCGTCCCGCGCGCTCAGCGGCCGCGGCTACGTCTCCCCCGCGACGCGCGCCCGCGTCGCGCAGGCCGCCTCCGACATCGGGTACGTCGTCTCCTCGAACGCCTCGAGCCTCGTCACGGGCCAGTCGAAGAACGTCGGCGTCGTGCTGCCCTTCATCAACCGGTGGTTCTTCGCCGAGCTCCTCGAGGGCATCGAGGAGGCGCTGATCGAGGCCGACTACGACCTCACGCTCTACCGCCTCACCGACGACCCGGAGCAGCGCCGCAAGGTGTTCGAGTACTTCCTCGTGCGCAAGCGCGTCGATGCCGTCATCGCGGTGAGCGTCGCCCTCACCGCCGCCGAGGTCGTGCGGCTCCGGTGCCTCGACAAGCCGCTCGTGGGGATCGGCGGACCGGTCGAGGGCATGAGCACGCTGAGCATCGACGACGAGGCAGCGGCCCGGCTCGCGACCGAGCACCTGCTGAGCCTCGGGCATGCGCGGGTCGTGCACCTCGGCGGCGACCTGCACGCGCAGATGGCGTTCTTCGTGCACGCCAAGCGGCTGGCGGGGTACCGGGCGGCGATGGACGCGGATCCGCGCGGCCTGGAGGCCCGCTTCGCGACCGCCGACTTCACCATCGAGGGCGGCTACGTCTCCGCCATGCGGCTGCTCGCCGACCCGCGCACCCGGCCGACCGCGGTGTTCGCGGCCTCGGACGAGATCGCCATCGGCACGATCCTCGCAGCGCGGCAGCTCGGGATCGCCGTGCCGGCCGGGCTCTCGGTCGTGGGCATCGACGGGCACGCGCTCGCCCCGCTGTTCGGGCTCACGACCGTCGAGCAGCACCCGCGGCAGCAGGGGCGGACCGCGGTGGGCATGGTCCTCGAGGGCCTCGCGCCGGCCGGGGCGCCCGAGCGGACCTGCACGATGCCGGTCGACTTCGCCGCGCGCGGCAGCACGACGGCGCCCCCGAGCCCGGCGGCGTCGTAGGCCGGCGGGGTCGGGGGCGCGGACGATCCGCGGAGCGGCGTCAGGCGTCGCCGACCGTGACGGCCTGGGCCTCCTCGAGCGCGTCGACCGGCTGCGCGTCGACGCGGCGGAGCCAGCGGTGGCCGGCCACGACGATCACGAGGGCGACGAGCACGGATCCCGCCGCCGCGTAGTACGGCGCCGCGTCGGAGAAGAGGCGGGCGAGCTCGGTGGCGGCGGGCGGCGCGATGGCACCGCCGAGGAATCGGACCGACGAGTACGCGGACGAGGCGACGCTCCGCGGGTGGTCGGTCGCCTCCATCACGCACTCCGTGAGGACGGTGTTGAGGATCCCCAGCAGGAGCCCGCCGACGACGATGCAGACCACGAGGCCCGCCGCCGAGCGCACGACGAGGCCGGCCGCCGCGAGGTCCACGGCGAGGAGCGGCAGCACGAGCCGGAGGACGGAGGTGCGGGCCATCCGGCGCGTGAGCAGCGGCGCGACGAGCACCGACGTGACGGCGAGGCCCACGCCCCAGCCGAAGAACGTGAGGCCGAGGCCGATGGCGTCGAAGCCGAGCGGGAACGGCGAGTAGGCCAGCAGCACGAAGAAGCCGATGTTGTAGAAGAGCGCGGCGGCGGCGAGCACCGCGAGCGCGGGCGTGCCGAGCGCGCGGAGCGGGGCCGACAAGCGCATGGGCGACCGGGGCGCGGTGTCCTTCCCGAGGAGGGCGGCGATCGCGAGGAAGCCGACGGCCATCAGGGTCGCGGTGCCGAAGAACGGGCCGCGCCAGCTCCAGCTGCCGAGGAGCCCGCCGAGCAGCGGGCCGACCGCGATGCCGAGGCCGAGCGCCGCCTCGTAGAGCACGATGGCGGACGCCGTGCCCCCGGACGCGGATCCGACGATGGTGGCGAGAGCGGTGGAGATGAAGAGCGCGTTGCCGAGGCCCCAGCCGGCCCGGAAGCCGATGACCGACTCCACGTCCTGCGAGAGGCCCGCCGCGGCGGCGAACACCACGATGATCGCGAGGCCGATGAGGAGGGTGCGCTTGGCGCCGATGCGGCTGGAGATCCAGCTGGTGATGAGCATCGCGAGCCCGGTCACGAGCAGGTAGCTCGTGAAGAGCAGCTCGGTCTCGGTCGCGGTGGCGTCGAGGCTCTCGGCGATGGCGGGGAGGATCGGGTCGACGAGGCCGATGCCCATGAACGCGATGACGCACGCGAACGCGACGGCGAAGACGGAACGGGGCTGGCGGAAGATGTCGCGGAACGACGCGTGCTGCTGGGTGGACACGGGTGCGGTGTCGCCTCCTGGATTCGATGCGGATGGATGGGTGACGGCGCGCGGGCGCGCCGCCGATGCCCGGCCTGCGGTGCGGGCGGGCGGTCAGCCGTCGGCCGGCGCGCGGTCCACGCGAGCCAGCACGAGCTCGACGGCCCGCGCGATCACGGCCACGTCGTCGGCCGGGAGGTCGGCGAAGCGGGGCACGAGGGCCGTGGCGAGGCGGTCGCGCCAGTCGTCCAGCGCGGCCTCCCCCGCCGGTGTGATCTCGAGGAGCGTCGCGCGGGCGTCGGAGGGGTCCGTCACCTGCGCGATCCACCCCTTGTCGACGAGCGACCGCACGATCCTGGTCGTGGTCGGCTGCGCCACCCGGCTGCGCTCGGCGAGCACGCCGAGGCGCATCCCGCCCGGCCAGCTGACGAGCACGGAGAGCGTGCGCCAGACGGCGGGCGAGCTCGTCCCGCCGACCTCGTGCGCCGCGAGTCGCGTGAGCCGGTGGCCGGCCGTGACGAGGTCGCCGAGGAGGGCGCGCAGGTCGGGCTCGTTCGTGGGCATGCGTCAACTATATAGCTGCGCTATGCGAATGTCGACCCGGGCGCGACGGACGGGGGTGGACCGCTCGCGAGACCGACGGATCGTGCAGGATGGGGCGCCATCACCCCGTCGAGACGCACGCGGAAGGCTGCCATGGGACTGTTCGGACTGTTGACCGGATCACGAGAGGACCGGCCGGGCCGGTCGAGGAGGAGCCAGCGCCCCTCGCCCTGGCCCACGTCCCCCACCCGCAGCGGCACGGCACCGGACGGCGCGGGCGTGCCCCTCCCCGGGGAGGCTGACGGACCGGCCGCCGCCGCGCCCGGGAGCAACGAGGCGGCCATCGCGCAGAACGCGCGCATCGCGGCGCAGATCTACCGCGACGACTACGAGGTGCCGCTCGACTTCTCCCGTGCCTCGCTCGCGCGCGTGGACGAGATCCTCGGCCGCTTCCACGACTCCCGCACGAAGCTCCCGACGCCGTTCGGCCGCCTCACCGGGTACTACGTCTCCGAGGTCGCGCGCAAGGAGTTCGGCGGCGGGTACTTCGTCATCGACGAGGAGCCCGGCTCCATCCTGGTCATCGGCCCGCCGGAGCACGGCGTGATCTACCACGCCTACGACAAGGTCTTCGGACGTGTGCAGAACGGCCCCGAGGACGACCTCACGTTCTTCCACGACGGCATCCCGGACACGCTGCGCCGCCCCGGAGGCGGGCACCTGGTCTGACACCGCCCGCCGCTCACGGACGCCGGCCGTCACGTGGCCCGGGAACGACGCAGGGCGCCGACCCCCTGAGGGGATCGGCGCCCTGAGCGCTCAAGCGGTGGTACGAGCTACTTGACGGAGACCGTCGCGCCCGCGGCCTCGAGCTGGGCCTTCGCCTTGTCGGCGGCCTCCTTGTTGGCACCCTCCAGGACGGGCTTGGGGGCTCCGTCGACGAGGGCCTTCGCCTCACCGAGGCCGAGGCTGGTGAGGGCGCGCACCTCCTTGATGACCTGGATCTTCTTGTCGCCGGCGGCCTCGAGGATGACGTCGAAGGACGTCTTCTCCTCGACCTCCTCCGCGGGGGCAGCGGCGCCGGGGGCGGCGGCAGCGGCGACGGGCGCCGCGGCGGTGACCTCGAAGACCTCCTCGAACTTCTTGACGAAGTCGCTGAGCTCGATGAGCGTGAGCTCCTTGAAGGCCTCGATGAGCTCGTCGTTAGAGAGCTTTGCCATGGTGATTCTCCTTGGGTTGGTGTGGTGTCTGGTGGATCAGTGCATCGCGCCCCGGGGATGGGACCCGAGGGGTGCTACTGAGCCGATTCCTGCTTCTCGCGCAGCGCCTCGACGGTGCGTACGGCCTGCGAGAGCGGTGCGTTGAACAGGTACGCCGCGCCGAAGAGCGAGGCCTTGAAGGCGCCGGCGAGCTTGCCCAGCAGCACCTCCCGCGACTCGAGGTCGGCGAGCTTGTTCACCTCGTCCGCCGTCAGGGGGTTGCCGTCGAAGTAACCGCCCTTCACGACGAGAAGAGGGTTGGCCTTGGTGAAGGTGCGCAGCGCCTTCGCGACGGCGACGGTGTCGCCGTGCACGAACGCGATCGCGGACGGGCCGACGAGCTCGTCGTCGAAGGACGAGATCCCCGCCTGGTTCGCCGCGATCTTGGTCAGCGTGTTCTTCACCACGGCGTAGGTCGCGTCTGCACTGATGCTCTTCCGCAGCTGCTTGAGCTGGGCAACGGTGAGACCGCGGTACTCGGTGAGCAGTACGGCGTTCGAGCTGCGGAACTTCTCCGCGAGCTCGGCGACCGAGGCTTCCTTGTTCGCCATGGCACTCCTTATCACGTGGTTCCCCGACACCGCGGAAGCGGGGCGGGGTGCTGGCAGCCCCCGGCTGCACACATGAAAAAGGCTCCGGCACAGGAGGCCGGAGCGGGAGTGACGCGCAGCCCCGAGGGACATGCGCTGCATCGTGCTTCGATCACCTGCGCGGGCCTTCACCTGAGTGAACCTTCGTTCAGCGCATCCCCTCGCGGAGGCACGCCGACGACCAGCGGTCTGTGGCTCCGCTCAGAGTAGGTGACGGAGGACCGCCCGCGCAAGTCGGCGGGCGCGGGCGGTCCTGGATGCGGCTAGTAGCCGACCACCGCGTGCGGCACGTAGTGCTCCTCGAGGAGGGCCACCTCGTCGTCCGTCAGCTCGAGGTCCAGCGACGCGACCGCGTCCTCGATGTGCGAGACCCGGGTGCCGCCCACGATGGGCGCGGTCACCACGGGGTTCCGGGACACCCACGCGAGCGCGACCTGCGCGCGCGGCACCCCGCGCGCCTCGGCGACCTCCGCCACGGCGGCGGCGACCCGGCGGTCCGAGTCCTCCTGCGCGGCGTAGAGCGTCTTCCCGAACTCGTCGGTCGCGCTCCGGTCGGTCGTCGCGTCCCAGTCGCGGGTGAGGCGGCCGCGGGCGAGCGGGCTCCACGGCAGGGATCCGACGCCCTCGTCGGCGCAGAGGGGCAGCATCTCGCGCTCCTCCTCGCGGTTCACGAGGTTGTAGTGGTCCTGCATCGTGACGAACCGCGCCCAGCCGTGCTGCCGCTGCAGGTGCAGCGCCTTCGAGAAGCGCCAGGCGTCCATCGACGAGGCGCCGAGGTAGCGCACCTTGCCGGCGCGCACGAGGTCGTCGAGCGCCTCGAGCGTCTCCTCGAGCGGCGTGGCGGGGTCGAAGCGGTGGATCTGGTACAGGTCCACGTAGTCGGTGCCGAGCCGGCGGAGGCTCTCGTCGATCTGCCACATGATGTGCTTCCGCGACAGCCCGCGGGAGTTCGGCCCCTCCCCCATGGCGCCGTGCACCTTGGTGGCGATGACCACCTCCTCGCGCCGCGTGAGCTCCGTGAGGGCGCGGCCCGTGATCTCCTCGCTGGACCCGTCGGAGTACACGTTCGCGGTGTCGAAGAAGGTGATCCCGAGCTCGACGGCGCGGCGGATGAGCGGCCGCGAGTCCTCCTCCGAGAGCGTCCACGCGTGGCCGCCGCGCGTCGGCTCGCCGTAGCTCATGCAGCCCAGCGTGATGGCCGAGACCTCGGTGCCGGTGCTCCCGAGCTTTACGTACCTCACGACGGGTGCCCCGCGACCGGGTCGTCGCCCGTGGTGGCGGGGGCGTGGTCGCGCCAGGTGTGCTCGGGCTCGTAGCCGAGGATCCGGCGGGCCTTGTCGATGGAGAGCAGCGTCTCGTGCTCACCCAGCTCCTTGCGCACCTCGACGCCCGGGAAGACCTCGGCGGCGAGCTCCGCGGAGGAGCGGCTCATCACGGTGTCGGCGTTCGCGATGACGAAGCGGTCGAAGCCGGTGCCGTCGTGGTCGAGCGCTCGGCGCACCGCCTGCGCGCCGTCGCGGCCGTCGATGTAGCCCCACAGGTTCCACTTGCGGGCGAGCGCGTCGTCGTCGTAGCCCGGGAACGCGTCGTAGTCGTCGACGTCCATGACGTTCGAGAAGCGGAGCGCGGTGACCTGCAGCTCCGGATCCCAGCGGCACAGCTCGATGGCCATCTGCTCCTCGAGGTGCTTCACGAGCGAGTAGGTGCTGTTCGGCTGCGCCGGGTACTCCTCGTCGACGGGGATGTAGGGCGGCGGCACGTCGAACGGCAGGCCGAGCACGGTCTCGCTGGACGCGTAGACGATCTTCCGGATGCCCGCCCGGCGCGCGGCCTGGAAGACGTTGAAGCTCGTGAGCATGTTGTTGTGGAACGTGGCCACGTCGCTCAGGATCGCGGGGGCCGGGATCGCGGCGAGGTGCACGATCGCGTCGAACCCGTCGTGCAGGTCCTGGACGCCGAAGAGCGCGTCCACCACCTGCCCGTAGTCGGTGGTGTCGACGCGGACGTAGCCGGACCCGCGCTCCCCCACCTGGTCGATGTTGGTGACTTCGTGTCCGTGGGCGCGCAGGTCGGCCACGACGTGGCGGCCGAGCTTCCCCGAGCCTCCGGTGACGGCAATTCTCATCGGCGAGCATCTCCTTCGTGGGGCGGTTCCGCCCCCGTCCATCCTGGACCCGGGCGCGCGGTGGCGACAGCGGCTCCGGTGACCCGCGGACACGGCGACGGCCCGCCGTCCCCTCGCGGGGACGACGGGCCGTCGTGGTCGTGCGGTGCTAGTCGCTCGTGATGGCGAGGTCCGGGGTGCCGGGTCCGGTGCCGATGCCGGCCGCGACCGGGAGCCCCTCGCGCTGCGTGGTGAGGAACGTGAACACGCCGTCCACGTAGTCCACGTGCACGTGGTCGCCCGCGTTGAGCTCGCCCTGCAGGATGCGCTCCGACAGGCGGTCCTCGATCTCGTGCTGCACGGCGCGGCGCAGGGGCCGGGCGCCGAGCGACGGGTCGAAGCCGACCTCGATGAGGCGCTCCTTCGCGGCGGCCTCGAGCGTGATCGTGAGGTCGCGGTCCATCATGCGGTCCGACAGGCGCTTCACGAACAGGTCGACGATCTGGAGCAGCTCGGGCTTCGACAGCTGCGGGAACACGATGGTGTCGTCCACGCGGTTGAGGAACTCGGGCTTGAAGTTCTTCTTCAGCTCCTCGCTGACCTTGCCCTTCATGCGCTCGTAGGAGTTCGCGGCGTTGTTCTCGACCTGGAACCCGACCGGGGCGCCCGTGATGTCCTTGGTGCCGAGGTTGGTGGTCATGATGATGACCGTGTTCTTGAAGTCGACCACGCGCCCCTGGCCATCCGTCAGGCGTCCCTCCTCCAGGATCTGGAGCAGCGAGTTGAAGATGTCCGGGTGGGCCTTCTCGATCTCGTCGAAGAGCACCACGGAGAACGGCTTGCGGCGCACCTTCTCGGTGAGCTGGCCGCCCTCCTCGAAGCCGACGAATCCGGGAGGGGCGCCGAAGAGGCGGCTCACGGTGTGCTTCTCGCCGTACTCGCTCATGTCGAGCGAGATGAGGGCGTCCTCGTCGTCGAACAGGAACTCGGCCAGGGCCTTCGCGAGCTCCGTCTTGCCGACGCCCGTGGGGCCGGCGAAGATGAACGATCCCGAGGGACGACGCGGGTCCTTGAGGCCGGCGCGGGTGCGGCGGATGGTCTTGGACAGGGCCGAGATGGCCTCCTCCTGCCCGATGACCCGCTGGTGCAGGGCCTTCTCCATGAAGACGAGCCGCGAGGACTCCTCCTCCGTGAGCTTGAACACCGGGATGCCGGTGGCCTGCGCCAGCACCTCGGCGATCAGGCCCTCGTCGACCTCAGCGGTGGTGCGGACGTCTCCCGAGCGCCACTGCTTCTCGAGGCGGAGGCGCTCGCCGAGGAGGTTCTTCTCCTCGTCGCGCAGGCTCGCGGCCTTCTCGAAGTCCTGGTCCTCGATGGCGGTCTCCTTGGCCACGCGGACCACGGAGATCTTCTCGTCGAACTCGCGGAGCTCCGGCGGGGCCGAGAGGATCGAGAGGCGCAGGCGCGCGCCGGCCTCGTCGATCAGGTCGATGGCCTTGTCCGGCAGGAAGCGGTCGGCGATGTAGCGGTCGGCGAGGTTCGCCGCCGAGACGATGGCGCCGTCGGTGATGGACACCTTGTGGAACGCCTCGTACTTGTCGCGCAGGCCCTTGAGGATGTTGATCGTGTGCGGCAGCGAGGGCTCCTGCACCTGGATCGGCTGGAAGCGGCGCTCGAGGGCCGCGTCCTTCTCGAAGTGCTTGCGGTACTCGTCGAGCGTGGTGGCGCCGATGGTCTGCAGCTCGCCGCGCGCGAGGAGCGGCTTGAGGATGCTGGCCGCGTCGATCGCGCCCTCGGCGGCACCCGCGCCGACGAGGGTGTGGATCTCGTCGATGAAGGTGATGATGTCGCCGCGCGTGCGGATCTCCTTGGTGACCTTCTTGAGGCGCTCCTCGAAGTCGCCGCGGTAGCGGGACCCGGCGATGAGCGAGCCGAGGTCGAGCGTGTAGAGCTGCTTGTCCTTCAGCGTCTCCGGGACGTCGCCCTTGACGATGGCCTGCGCCAGGCCCTCGACGACGGCGGTCTTGCCGACGCCGGGCTCGCCGATGAGGACGGGGTTGTTCTTGGAGCGGCGCGACAGGATCTGCATCACGCGCTCGATCTCCTTCTCGCGCCCGATGACGGGGTCGAGCTTGCCGTCGCGCGCTGCCTGGGTGAGGTTGCGGCCGAACTGGTCGAGGACCGTGGAGCCCGCCTGCTGGCTCTGCTGGGCCTCGCCGCCGACGGCGACCGCCTCCTTGCCCTGGTATCCGGACAGGAGCTGGATGACCTGCTGGCGCACGCGGTTGAGGTCGGCGCCGAGCTTGACGAGGACCTGGGCGGCGACGCCCTCGCCCTCGCGGATGAGCCCGAGCAGGATGTGCTCGGTGCCGATGTAGTTGTGGCCGAGCTGGAGGGCCTCGCGGAGCGACAGCTCCAGGACCTTCTTGGCGCGCGGCGTGAACGGGATGTGACCCGTGGGCTGCTGCTGGCCCTGGCCGATGATGTCCTGGACCTGTTCGCGGACGGCATCGAGGGAGATGCCGAGCGACTCCAGGGCCTTGGCGGCCACGCCTTCGCCCTCGTGGATGAGGCCGAGCAGGATGTGCTCGGTCCCGATGTAGTTGTGGTTGAGCATCTTGGCCTCTTCTTGGGCCAGGACGACGACGCGACGAGCGCGGTCGGTGAATCTCTCGAACATCTGTATCTCCCTGGGCACCGGGGCAGGGGGCCGGCGCCGATATGTAGAGAGTAACGACGGGTCCGGCGGGTGCATGCCCCTGTTCGCCGTGGGCGTGACGCGATGCGCGAGGCGGCGGATCGGGTGCGGGCAGCGAGGCCCGGAGCGGGATCCGCTAGCGGTCGGCCTCGGGCGCGGGAACGCCCATGCGGGCGCGCTCCTTCGCCTCGATGGCGGCGTAGGCCTTGCGCTCCTGCTTGTCCGCCTGGATGACGGCCCGCATGATGAACCAGAAGATCAGGCCCACGCCGAGGGTGGGGAGGATCGACCAGATCGCGCTCGCCCAGAAATCATCCATGCGAGAAGGATACGCCGCGCTCTAGGTGAGGATGCCGTAGACGCCCTGGCCGATCATGACGACGGCGATGCCGCCGACGATGATCCAGAGCGCATAGCGCGCGGTGGTGGGCTTCTTCGGGTTCGAGCCGTCGGGTCCTAAGGGCATGGTCGCCTACTTCACTAGGGGGAACAGGATGGTCTCGCGGATGCCGAGGCCGGTGATGGCCATGAGGAGCCGGTCGACCCCCATGCCCATGCCGCCCGACGGCGGCATGCCGTGCTCGAGCGCGCGGAGGAACTCCTCGTCGAGCGGCATGGCCTCGTCGTCGCCGCGCGCCGACTGGCGGGCCTGGTCGACGAAGCGCTCGCGCTGCACGACGGGATCCACGAGCTCGGAGTAGCCGGTGGCCAGCTCGAAGCCGCGGATGTAGAGGTCCCACTTCTCCACGACGCCCTCGATGGAGCGGTGCGCGCGCGTGAGCGGCGACGTCTCCACGGGGAAGTCGAGCACGAAGGTGGGGCGCTCGAGGCCGCCCTTCACGAAGTGCTCCCAGAGCTCCTCGACGAGCTTGCCGTGCGTGCTGAGCGGCACGACGACGCCCTCGCGGTCGGCGATGGCCTGCAGCTCGTCGACGGTGGTGGCGGGCGTGACCTCGACGCCGGCGGCCTCGCTCAGCGAGCCGTACATGGAGATGCGGTCCCACTCGCCGCCGAGGTCGTACTCGGTGCCGTCGGCCCACGTGACGACGTGGCTGCCGGCGACGGCCATGGCCGCGTCCTGCACGAGGGTCTGCGTGAGCTCGGCGATGGAGGTGTAGTCGCCGTACGCCTCATACGCCTCGAGCATCGCGAACTCGGGGCTGTGCGTGGAGTCGGCGCCCTCGTTGCGGAAGTTGCGGTTGATCTCGAACACGCGGTCGATGCCGCCGACGACCGCGCGCTTGAGGTACAGCTCGGGCGCGATGCGGAGGTACATCTCGGTGTCGAAGGCGTTGGAGTGCGTGACGAACGGGCGGGCGGAGGCGCCGCCGTGCATCACCTGCAGCATGGGCGTCTCGACCTCGACGTAGCCGCGCTGGCGGAAGGTCTCCCGCATGGAGGCGTTGACCTTCGCGCGGTCGAGGACGTTCTTGCGCGCCTGGTCGCGCACGATGAGGTCGAGGTAGCGGCTGCGCACGCGGGTCTCGTCGGAGAGCTCGGAGTGGAGGTTGGGCAGGGGCAGCAGGGCCTTGGCGGCGATGCGCCACTCCGTCGCCATGATCGACAGCTCGCCCTTGCGGCTCGCGATGACGCGGCCGCCCACGAAGACGTGGTCGCCGAGGTCGACGAGCTCCTTCCACGCGGCGAGCGCCTCCTCGCCGACCTCGGCCAGCGAGATCATGGCCTGGATGCGCGTGCCGTCGCCGGCCTGCAGCGTGGCGAAGCAGAGCTTGCCGGTGTTGCGGAAGTGGACGACGCGGCCGGCGATGCCGACCACGTGGTCGGTCTCGACGCCGGGCTCGAGGTGGCCGAACTCCGCGCGGACCGCCGGGATGGTGGTGGTGACGGGGACCTGCACGGGGTACGCGCCGCCGCCGGGGCCGCCCTCGGCCTCGAGGCGCGCGCGCTTCGCGAGGCGCACGGCCTTCTGCTCGGCGATGTCCTCGGCGATGTCCTCGGCGGACTCCTCCACGGCGGCGGGCGTGGCGGTGGTCGCGGGTGTTCCGGGGCTGTCGGTCATGTGCGGGCGGATCCTCGCGGGTCGAAGGGGCGTGCGGCCGAACGGCCTCCCGTCGATTCTCGCAGGTGCGGACGCGGGCCGGGCACGGTCGCGCCGACGGACGGGAGGCGGTCGCGCCGGGAGGCCGGCGTCGCCGCTCAGGCGATGACGACGGTCTCGTTGTCGATGAGGCGCGTGGTGCCGACGCGGGCGGCGATGACGGCGAGCGCGGCACCGGAGAAGCCGTCGTCGACCGTCTCGAAGGTCGTCGGATCCACCACCTGGAAGTAGTCGAGCGTGACGGCGGGCTCCCCCATGACCACGGACTGGGCGGCGGCGATGACGGCGTCGATGCCGCGGGACCCCGCGCTCTGCGCCGCCTCGAGGGCGGCGGGGATGACGCGGGCGGCGCGGCGTTCGCGCTCGTCGAGGTAGCGGTTGCGGCTGGAGAGGGCGAGGCCGTCGGGCTCGCGCACGGTCTCCAGCTCCTCGATGCGCACCGGCATGTCGAGGTCGCGCACCATGCGCCGCACGAGGTGGAGCTGCTGCGCGTCCTTGCGGCCGAAGGTGGCGACGTCCGGCGCGACGATGTGCAGGAGCTTCGCGACGACGGTGAGCATGCCGTCGAAGTGGCCCGGCCGGGAGCGGCCCTCGAGCGAGAGCGCGACGGATCCGCCCGAGACGCGGATGCGCGCGGGGCCGTCCGGGTACATCTCGGCGGCCGACGGGGCGAACACCAGGTCGACGCCGGTGGCGGCGAGCGCCTCGACGTCGGCGTCGAGGGTGCGCGGGTAGGCGTCGAGGTCCTCCCCCGCGCCGAACTGCAGGGGGTTGACGAAGACGGAGACGACCACGAGGGATCCGGCCGCGCGCGCGTGGCGGGCGTGCGCCAGGTGGCCCTCGTGCAGCGCGCCCATGGTGGGGACGAGCACGACGACGGCCTCCTCGCCGACGGCGGCGCGCTCGGCGCGGTGCGCGCGGACCAGGGCGCGCAGCTCGGCGATGCCGGTGACGACGGTGGGCGCGGGGATCGTCATGCCGTGGTGCTCCTCGGGTGCTCGGGACGCGGACACGACAGGTTAGTCCGCGCCGGGGCCCTCGTCCGTCGGCGGAGGCACGTCGCCCGTGGTGAGGCGCGCGCCGCCGGCTGGGGAGGAGCGGCGGAGGGCGTCGTCGACGGCGGAGCGGATCAGCGGGCCGAGCACGCGGCCGGGCTCCTCGACGCCGATGCCCGCGAGGAGGCCCGTCGCCTGCTCGACGATGGCGGTCGAGAACGTGGTGGCCGTGGCGATGGCCTCGGCGTAGGCCGCGCGGTCCCGCTCCTCCACGACGACCGGCTCGCCGCCCATCTCCACCACGAGCACCTGCGCGATGGGGAGCACGGGCGCGGGCGCGGTGACGGCGAACCAGCTGTCGAGCATCCGGCTGAGGTCCATGCTCGTGCCGGTGAACGACATGGCCGGGTGGATGGCGAGCGGGATGATTCCGGCGGCGAAGGCCGGGGCGAGCACCTGGATCCCGTGCCCGGCGGAGGTGTGCATGACGAGCTGGCCCGCCTGCCACGCGCCCGTCGCGGCGAGGCCGGAGACGAGGCCCGGGAGCTCGGCGTCGGGGACGGCGAGGATCACGAGCTCGCTGCGCTCGACGATCTCGGGGATCTCCAGCACGGGCACGTCCGGGAGCATCGCCTCGGCGCGTTCGCGGCTCGCCTCGGAGACCGCGGAGATGCCCGTGATCGCGTGGCCGGCGCCCGCGAGCGCGAGGCCGAGCACGGGGCCGACGCGGCCGGCGCCGATGATGCCGACGCCGAGGCGGCCGGAGCGCTGGGAGGGGGCGGTCATGCGGGGTCCTCGGGGGTGGATCGGTGGCGCGGGGTGACGGGGGCGTCCTCCGGGGCGGGCGGCTCCGGGGCCGGCGGCCCCGCGGCGGGCGTCCCCGTGGCGGGCGTCCCCGCGGCGGGCGTCCCCGCGGCGGCCACCGCGGACCCGGGCGCCGGCCAGCTCGCGGCCTCGGCGCCCCAGCGGTCGGACGTGTCCGCACCCGCCGAGGCGACGGCCGCCGCGACGAGCCGGGTCGACAGCTCCATCCCCGTGACGCGGTCGATGGCGCCGAGGCGCGTGTCGACCGGCCCGGCGACGGTCGCCGCGCGCACCGAGACCAGGTCGAGCCGGCGGTCGATCGGCCCCTGGGTGAGGTCGACGCCCTGCGTGCGGGCGTGCGGCACCACGATCAGGCGGCGCCAGATCACGCCGCGGCGCACGAGGAACGCCGAGTCGTCCACGGCGAAGCCCGTGCGGCGCCAGGAGAACGGCTTGAGGATCCAGGCCCGGCGCGGCGAGGTCGTGAACCCGTCGTCCGTGCCACCGCGCCCGGTCATGCCCGTGCCGATCAGCGCGAGCGCGTCCTCCCCCACGAGGTGCGGGAGCACGAGGCCGAGCACGCGGTCGACGTCGCGGCGGTCGCCGACCGGGAGGATCGACGTGTTCTGCTGTCCGGCGGCGCCCGGCGCGGAGGAGTGCGAGGCGCGCGTGATGCGGATCTCCCACCAGCCGGCCGCGCGCCAGAGCAGCGGCTGCACGACCTCGACCGCGTGGATGCGGCCGGGCGGGATCGTGTCGTTGCTCGTGGACAGCAGGCCGAAGCCGACGCGCACGCCGTCGGGCGTGCCGGCGACGCTGTAGCGGAGCGAGCGGGTGATGCGGCGGACGAAGAAGCCCGCGGATCCGATCAGGGTCGGCAGCAGCGGCACGAGCAGGTACCAGGCCTCGAAGCGGACGATCAGCGGGATGCCGACGACCACGAAGAGCACGAGCACGACCGTGGGGCCGGAGAGCAGGACCGCGCCGATCAGCCGCGGGATCGGGATGCGCACGACCGACTGCGGCGGCGCGACGTCGGGATCCAGCTCGGGCGCGAGGAGGTCGTCGACGCGCGAGCCGACGAACCCGCGGGCGGGAGCGGCGGCGCGGGCGGGCGATCCGGCCGCCTCGGCGCGTGCGCCCGACGCGAGCCGCAGGACGCGCAGCCGGAACGCGTCGGCGTCGCGCGAGCGGAGGTACTGCAGCGGCAGGTTGGCGTCGTTGCCCGCGACCTGGATCTCGAGCTTGGCCGCGCCGATGAGCCGCGGCAGGAGCGGCCTCACGATGTTGACGCCCTGGATCCGGTCGAGCCGCGCCCGCCGGTTCGTGCGCGACAGGATGCCGCTGCGGACCTCGACGGTCTCCTCCGTCACGCGGAACGTGTGCAGGCGCCACGACAGGTACGAGATGCCGACCGCGAGCAGGGTGAAGGCGAGGAGGCCGAGGATCACCCAGATCAGGGCGCCCGACTCGACGAGCCACGGGAGGAGGTCGCCCTCGCCGCCGCCGTCGTCCTGGCCGGGCACGAAGCGCTCCACGAGCTGCTCGCGGAGGGACGAGACGAGGAAGCCGATCGCGACGAGGAACACGACGCCGCCGCGGAGGACCGGCGTGGCGGGGTGGAGGCGGTGCCAGCCGCCGTCGGTGAGCTCCTCGGCGATGCGGGCCTCGACGGCGGGGACGGGGTCGGCGCCGGGGCGCGCGGGATCCGCGGACCCGGCGTCGGTCACAGCCCCGCCCGGCGGGTCTCGGCGAGCGACACGAGGCGGTCGCGGAGCTCCTCCGCGTCGTCGTTCCGGAGGCCGGGGATCTGGATGCTCGCCGACGCCGCCGCGGTCACGAGCTTGAGGTCGGCGAGACCCAGGACGCGACCGACCGGGCCCCGCGTGATGTCGACGAGCTGCATCCGGCCGTACGGCACCGCGACGATGCGGGTCCACATGATGCCGCGGCGGAAGACCAGGTCGTCGTCGCGCAGCTGGTAGCCCATGGCGCGCACGCGGCGCGGCACGATGACCAGGGTCACCACCAGCTCGACCGCCGCGGCGGCGCCGAGCACGATGCGGAGCCAGCCCGGCGCTCCGACGACGGTCAGGAACACGGCCACCCCGCCGAGGACGAGCGCGGTGATCACGCCGCCCACCAGCTCGACGCCGACCAGACGCGGGGAGACGCGGCGCCACTCGACGCCGTGCGGATCGACGTTCGCGGTCACGGTGCTCCTATCGGTGGGGCGGGGCGGCGCGTCTCAGGAGAGCTCGCGCGCCGGGTCGCCCGGACGGGCGTCGTCGCCGTCGTCGGGCGGGACCGTGCACCACTGCTCGGCGACCAGCCCGGCGACGAGGAGGACGACGGCTCCCACCGTACCGGCCACCGCCAGCCCGACGGAGGACGCGCCGGGCAGCACCGGTCGCGCCAGCACGAAGGCCAGCGCTCCCCCGGTGATCCCGGCGAGCAGCGCCCCCGCGAGCGCGGACGCCTTGGCGAGCAGCACCACGCGCGTGGCGCGGAACGGGTCGACGCGGCCGGGGCGTCGTCCGCGGGTCGTCTGTCGGATGGGCCAGGCGAGCGCGAGCAGCACGATCCCGACGATGAGGAGCGTCGCGCCGAGCGTCAGCGGCGGGACGAGGAGCGGCCGCCCGCTCATGACGAGGGCGTTCTCGACGAACCAGCCGACGGCGGCGCCCGCGATGAGCAGGGCGATGAGCGTCGTGGAGCGGGTGCGCGTCATCGGGTCGCCTCCGCGGGCGCGGGATCGGGCGCGGGATCGGGCGCCTCGAGCGCGGCGAGCAGGGCGTCGACCCGGCCGTGACCCGGCAGCTCGGCCTCGGGATCCGCCTGGAGCCACGGCCCGAGGACGAAGGCGCGCTCGGCGGCGCGCGGGTGCGGGACCGTGAGGCGGTCGTCGTGGATCCGCGCGTCGCCGAACGCGACGATGTCGAGGTCGATCGTGCGGTCGCCCCAGCGCTCGGCGCGCACGCGGCCGAGATCCCGCTCGATGCCCGCGAGCGCGTCGAGGAGGGCATGCGGGCCGAGCGCGGAGTCGACGAGGACGACGCCGTTGAGGTATCCGGGCTTGGTCGCGTCCTCCCCCGCGGGCGTGACGGCCACGGACTCCACGAGGTCGGAGGAGCGGACGACGCGGAGCCCGGGCACCTCGTCGATGCGGGCGACGGCGGCCTCGATGGTGGCGCGCCGGTCGCCGAGGTTGGATCCCACCGCCACGACCGCGCGCACGGGCACGCCCGGCGCGGGCAGGGTCGAGCCGCGCTCGATCACGACGGCCACGTCGCCGAACGGCACGGTGATCGGGGCGTCCGGCTTGTGCACGGTCACGCGCACCCACCGGGCCACGGCGTGCGCGAGGACCACCGTCGCGATCCGCTCGGCCAGCGTCTCGATGAGGTCGACGGGATCGCGCCCGGCCGCCTCCGCGACCTCCTCCGCGAGCTCGCCGTAGTGGAGGGTGCGGTCGAGCTCGTCGCTGCCGCCGGCGGGGGCGAGGTCGAGCGCGACCTCGAGGTCGATCACGAACGGCTGGCCGTCGCGCCTCTCGTGCGCGAACACGCCGTGGTGGGCGTGCACGCGCAGGCCCGTGAGCAGGATGCGGTCGGTCGGGAGCCCGGTCACCATGAGCGGCCCACGACGATGGACGGCAGGTCGCCCGGGTCCGTCGGGTCGTACCAGAGCGGGAGCTTGCCGCCGACGGTGGGCAGGAGCCGGTCGGCGGTCATGACGGTGCGCGTGACGTGGTGGTCGCGGCCGTCTTCGTCGGTGAAGGCGACCGTGAGGCGGGCGCGGACGGCGTCGCCGGATCCGTCGAGGCGCTGCACGGCCGTGACGATCGCGGCGGTGCGGCGACCCGTCTCGGTGACGCGACGGGCGGTCTGGGCGAGGCGCGCGACGCGGCGCTGCACGACGGCCCAGGCGACGGCGGCGGCGATGCCGAGCACCGCGAGCACGGCGGCCACGAGCCCGAGGGCGCCTCGGGATCCGTCGCCGTCGCGCGCACCGGGCGCGAAGGCCAGCGCCCCGACGAGCCCGAGGGCCGTGCCGAGCATGGCCACCGCGACAGGCCAGAGCACGGCGCCGACGGTGGTGAGCACGGGCGACAGGAGCACGACGGACGCGTACGCGCTGCCGAGCGCGCCGAGGAGCCCGAGGACGACGGCGACGACCTTGATCACGACGACGACCGCGCCGGCGTCGGCGCCCAGGTCGGCGGGGAACGTGAGGCCGACGCCGAGCACGACCGAGGAGACGAGCGCGGCGACCGCGACGCGGACGAGGCCCGCCTGCGGGGAGACGACGACTCGGTCCTGGCTCACGGCGCTCATGCTCCTACTCTGACAGACCGGCGACGGCGGATGCCCCGGCCGATGCGGCGGCGTCCGCCCGCCCGCGCGCCCAGGCGTCCTCGACCGCGAGCGCGGCGCGGGTGGAGGCGACGTCGTGCACGCGCACCGCCCAGGCGCCGGCCCGAGCGGACAGCGCGCTGACCACCGCGGTCGGCACGTCGCGGTCCTCGACGGCCGCGTCGGCGGGCAGCAGCCGGCCGAGGAACCGCTTGCGGGAGGCGCCCACGAGCACGCGGTGGCCGAGGTCGGCGAGCCGGTGGAGGGATCCGAGGAGCTGCCAGTCGTGCGCGGCCTCCTTCGCGAAGCCGAGGCCGGGGTCGAGCACGATGCGCGCGGGATCCACTCCCGCCGTCACGAGGGCGTCGACGCGTGCCCGCAGCTCGTCGCGCACCTCGCCCACGACGTCGGCGTAGGTGGCGCGCGTCGCCATCGTGTCGCTGTGGCCGCGCCAGTGCATGGCCACGTAGTCGACGCCGGCGTCGGCGACCACGGCGGCCATGCGCGGATCCGCGAGGCCGCCGGACACGTCGTTGACGATCCGGGCACCGGCGGCGACCGAGGCCTCCGCGGTGGCCGCGCGCATGGTGTCGACGCTCACGACGACGCCCTCGGCGACGAGCGCGCGGACGACCGGCAGCACGCGGGCCCGCTCCTCGTCGGCGTCGACGCGGGCGGCGCCGGGCCGCGTGGACTCGCCGCCCACGTCGACGACGTCCGCGCCTGCGGCGACCATGCGCCGGGCGTGCGCGAGCGCGTCGTCGAGGCCGAGGTGGCGGCCGCCGTCGCTGAAGGAGTCGGGGGTGGCGTTGAGGATCCCGAGCACGAGGGGACGGACGCGCTGCGGATCCACGCTCAGCCCCGTCCGCCCGGGCCGGGCAGGAGGGCCAGCACCTCGGCGCGCGCCGACGGCTCCGCGAGCGACCCGCGGGCCGCGATCGTGATGGTGGTGCTGCCCGCCTGCCGGGTGCCGCGCGCGGTGACGCACCCGTGCGTGGCGTCGAGGATCACGGCGACGCCGCGGGCGCCGAGGCCCCGCTCGAGCGCCTCCGCGATCTGCTCGCCCAGCCGCTCCTGCATCTGCGGACGGGAGGCGAGGTCGTCGACCACGCGCGGCAGGCGGCCCAGCCCGACGATCCGCTCCCCCGGCACGTAGGCCAGGTGCGCGACGCCCGTGAACGGCAGCAGGTGGTGCTCGCAGATGGAGCGGAACGCGAGCCCCGTGACGATGACGGGCTGCGGCGCCGCGTCCGTCTCCGGCAGCGGGAACGTCTCCCGCAGGTGCCGGAGCGGATCCGTCCCGACCCCCGCGAAGAACTCCGCGTACGCCTCCGCTACCCGCGCCGGCGTGGTCGCGAGACCCTCCCGGCCCGGGTCCTCGCCGATCGCGTGGATCAGCTCGGTGACGGCCGCCTCGATGCGCGCCCGATCGACGCCCACCGGATCAGGCCGTCGCGGGGCGCGGGAAGGGCGAGCGCTTCGGCTTGCCGGCCGGCGGCTCCGAGTCCACGGCGCCATCGACGACGCCCTGGTCGATGGGCGCCTTCTGCGGCATGGGCACGGGAGGCAGGTCCGACAGCGGGCGCTTGTCGCTCGAGAGCCACTGCGGGCGCGGCGCGAGCTTCTTCACGTCGGCGAAGATCTCGGCCAGCCGCGTGTGGTCGAGCGTCTCCTTCTCGAGGAGCTCGGTCGCGAGGCGGTCGAGCACGTCGCGGTTGTCGTTGATGACCTGCCACGCCTCGTCGTGGGCGCCGTCGAGGAGCGCGCGCACCTCGGCGTCGACCGTCAGGGCCATGTCCTCCGAGTAGTCGCGGCTGCCGCCGAGGTCGCGCCCGAGGAACGGCTCGCCGGAGCTGGAGCCGAGCTTCACGGATCCGACCTTGGCGCTCATGCCGTACTCGGTGACCATGCGGCGGGCCGTGGACGTGGCCTTCTCGATGTCGTTCGAGGCGCCCGTGGTGGGGTCGTGGAACACGATCTCCTCCGCGACGCGGCCGCCCATGGCGTAGGTGAGCTGGTCGAGCAGCTCGTTGCGGGTGACCGAGTACTTGTCCTCGAGCGGCAGCACCATCGTGTAGCCGAGGGCGCGGCCGCGGGGGAGGATCGTGACCTTGGTGACGGGATCCGTGTTGTTCATGGCCGCCGCCGCGAGCGCGTGACCGCCCTCGTGGTACGCGGTGATGAGCTTCTCGTGGTCGCGCATGATGCGGCTGCGGCGCTGCGGGCCGGCCATGACGCGGTCGACGGCCTCGTCGAGCGCGCGGTCGTCGATGAGCTGCGCGTTCGAGCGGGCCGTGAGGAGCGCGGCCTCGTTGAGGACGTTCGCGAGGTCGGCGCCCGTGAAGCCCGGCGTCTTGCGCGCGAGGACCTCGAGGTCGACGCCCGAGGCGAGCGGCTTGCCGCGCCCGTGCACCTCGAGGATCTGCTTGCGGCCCTGCAGGTCGGGGGCGTCGACGCCGATCTGCCGGTCGAAGCGGCCGGGGCGCAGGAGCGCGGGGTCGAGCACGTCGGGCCGGTTGGTGGCCGCGATGAGGATGACGTTGGTCTTGACGTCGAAGCCGTCCATCTCCACCAGGAGCTGGTTGAGGGTCTGCTCGCGCTCGTCGTTGCCGCCGCCCACGCCGGCACCGCGGTGGCGGCCGACCGCGTCGATCTCGTCGACGAAGATGATCGCCGGCGCGTTCTGCTTGGCCTGCTCGAAGAGGTCGCGCACGCGGCTCGCGCCGACGCCCACGAACATCTCGACGAAGTCGGATCCGGAGATGGAGTAGAAGGGCACGCCGGCCTCGCCCGCGACGGCGCGCGCGAGCAGGGTCTTGCCGGTGCCGGGAGGGCCGTACAGGAGCACGCCCTTGGGGATGCGGGCGCCCACGGCCTGGAACTTCGCGGGCTCCTTGAGGAAGTCCTTGATCTCCTCCAGCTCCTCGATGGCCTCATCCGACCCGGCGACGTCGGCGAACGTCACCTTCGGGGAGTCCTTGGAGGCGAGCTTCGCCTTCGACTTGCCGAACTGCATGACGCGGTTCCCGCCGCCCTGCATGCCGGAGAACATGATCCAGATGAAGAACCCGATGAGCAGGAGCGGCAGCAGGATGCTGAACGCCGACAGGAGCCAGCTCGGCTGCGGCACCTGGTCGTCGAAGCCCTCGGACGGGTTCGCGGACGTGATGGCGGAGACGATCTCGCCGCCGCGCTGCGCGACGTAGTTGAACTGCACCATGGTGCCGTTCTCGCCGTCCGGGTTCGCGAGCGTGAGGTCGACCCGCTGCTCGCCGTCGATGATCTTGGCGGAGGCGACCTTGCCGTCCTGGATCAGCTCGAGGCCGTGCTGCGTGGTGATGGTCTTGTAGCCGGACCCGGTGATGAGGGTGAAGCCGACCGTGACCACGACGATGGCGAGGACCACGATGAGGATCGGGCTGCGGAGGATTTTCTTGAAGTTCATGAGTCTCGGGCGCGGGCCCGGCACCTTTCTGCCCGTGCCGCGCCGTACGGCGACGAGATGTTCCGAGGATACAAGCGGCTGTCTGAGCGCGGCCGCGGTGTTCGCCGCCAGCCGAACGGGCGGCAGCATGGAGCGGGATAAGAGGAGCGGGGCGCCTCAGCTGTAGACGTGCGGCGCGAGGATGGCCACGTCGCGGAGGTTGCGGTAGCGCTCCGCGTAGTCGAGGCCGTAGCCGATGACGAAGTCGTCGGGGATCTCGAAGCCCACGTAGCGCACGTCGACGGCGATCTTCGCGGCCTCGGGCTTGCGGAGGAGCGCGCAGACCTCGACGCTCGCCGCGCCGCGCGAGCGGAGGTTCGCGAGGAGCCAGGAGAGGGTGAGGCCGGAGTCGATGATGTCCTCGACGATGAGCACGTGCCGGCCCGAGAGGTCGGCGTCGAGGTCCTTGAGGATGCGGACGACGCCGCTCGACTTCGTGCCGGAGCCGTAGGAGCTCACGGCCATCCAGTCCATGTGGACGGGCAGCTCGAGCTCGCGCGCGAGGTCGGCCATGACCATGACCGCGCCCTTCAGGACGCCGACGAGGAGCAGCTCCTCCCCCGCGTGGTCCCGCTCGATCTCACGGCACATCTCGGCGATGCGGCCGTGGATCTCCTCCTCGGTGTGCAGGACCCGGGTCAGGTCGTCGGCGATGTCGGTGGATCTCATGTCACTCTTCCGTCGTCCTGGCGCTGAGGACGATGAGCCCGTCCCTGCGTAGAACCCTAACGCCCGGGAGGTCCACCGGCCCCTGCCCGCGCCAGTCGGTGACGAGCCGCGCGACCTCCAGCACGTGCGTCCGGGAGAGGTGCGCCGCGAACTCCTCGCGTGCGGCGAGGCGGATCAGCCGGTGCCGGAGCGCCGGCGGGGCGGCGAGGAGCGAGGCGACCTCCAGCGAGATGCCGGCCTCGGCGTGGTCGGCGATCTCCTCGATCATCTCCGCGGCGAAGTGCTCGAGGGCGTCGTCGTCCTCGCGCAGCTGGTCGGCCGTGCGGGCGAGCGCCTCCGCGATCCCTGGGCCGAGCTCCCGCTCGAGCACGGGCAGCACGTCGTGGCGGACGCGCACGCGGGCGTAGGCGGGATCGGCGTTGTGCGGGTCCCGCCACGGCTCGAGGCCCTGGTCGGCGCAGGCGGCGCGCGTGACGGACGCGCGGATCCCGAGCAGCGGCCTCAGGAGGACGGCGTCGGCCGAGCGCGCGGGGACGGACGCGGCCATGCCGTGCAGGCTCGCGGCCCCGGATCCCCGCGCGAGCCCGAGCAGCACCGTCTCGGCCTGGTCGTCGAGCGTGTGCGCGAGCAGCAGCGCGCGGGCCCCGGTCTGCCCCAGCGCGTCGTCGAACGCGGCGTACCTGGCCGCGCGCGCGGCGGCCTCGGGGCCGTCGGCGCCCGGCTCCACGCGCACGCGCGTGACGAGGACGGGGTCGAGGCCGAGGTCGCGCGCGGCGTCGGCGGCACGCGCCGCGACCCGGTCGGAGCCGTCCTGCAGGCCGTGGTCGACGACGATCGCGCCGACCGCCACGCCGGCGCGCGGCCCCTCGAACGCGGCCGCGGCGGCGAGGGCCAGCGAGTCGGCGCCCCCGGAGAGCGCCACGAGGACGGGACCGGACGCGGAGGGGTCGAGCGCGGAGACGGCCCCGCGGACCGCTCGCCGGAGGTCCGCGACGGCGGGTGTGAGACGGGGGCGCTCGGAGGGCATCCACTAACGTTATGGCAGCATCCCGCCCACGTCAGAACCACGAGGAGCACGCGCATGGCCAGCTACGACGTCGTCGTCGAAATCCCCAAGGGGTCCCGCAACAAGTACGAGGTCGACCACGAGACGGGCCGCGTGTACCTCGACCGCGTGCTCTTCACGTCGTTCGTGTACCCCACCGACTACGGCTACTTCGAGAACACGCTCGGCCTCGACGGCGACCCCGTCGACGTGCTCGTGCTGCTCGAGTACCCGGTCTTCCCCGGCGTCGGCGTCTCCATCCGCCCCGTCGGCGTGTTCAACATGAGCGACGAGGCCGGCATCGACTCCAAGGTCATCGGCGTCCCCGCGAAGGACCCGCGCTGGGCGCACATCCAGGACATCACGGACGTGCCCGAGCAGACCCGCAAGGAGATCGAGCACTTCTTCGAGCACTACAAGGACCTCGAGCCCGGCAAATGGGTCAAGACGGAGGGGTGGGGCGACGCGGCCGAGGCCGAGGCCATCGTGCAGGCCGGTTTCGACAAGCTCCAGGCCGAGGGCCACGGCGACGGCCACGGCGGCGAGCCGGAGGAGGACGCCTGATCCGCGTCCCCGCCTGAGCCCGCGCGGCTGACACGACGACGCCCGCCTCCCCGCAGCAGATGCGGAGGGGCGGGCGTCGTCGTGCGCGGGGCGGGCGGCCGGATCAGCCGGGTCGGCCCACGTAGGGCATGATGTCGCTGCCACCCCAGAGGGACTGGATCTTCACCACGTCGCCGGGCTTCGGCGCCGCGATGATCGTGTTCCCGCCGAGCGAGATGGCGTCGTGGTAGAAGTCGCCGCCGCTGTTCCAGAAGACGATGTCGCCGGCCTGGCGCTGCGAGAACGGGACGAGCTTCCCCTGCGCCTGCATCGTGTTGTACTGCGAGCTCACCGAGTGTCCGCCGACGTTGATGCCCGCCGCGCGGTACGACATCATCACGAGGCCCGAGCAGTCCCAGCCGTCGCCCTCGCCGCCGAAGGAGTAGGCCTCGCCGAGCTGCGACTTCGCGAAGGAGATGGCGACCTGGGCCGCGTTGCCCGAGGGCGCGGGGGCCGGGGCGGGGCGCGCCGGCTGCGGAGCGGGGCGCACCGGCTGCGGGGCGGGCTGGGCCGGCGCGGGCGCCGGCTGCGCGGGGGCCGGGGCGCTGGATCCGCCGCCGGTCGAGGGGCCGGCCCCGCCGCCCGACGAGCCGCCGGAGGGGGCGCCTCCGCCGGACGAGCCCGACGCCGCCCCGCCGCCGGAGGACCCGGCTCCGGAACCCGATGCCGCCGCGGCCGGTGCGGCGGGAGCCGCCGGCTGCGTGAGGCTCTGCACGTACTGCGCCTCGATCTCCGACGTGGAGTCCTTGAGGAGCGCCAGCTGCGCGATGAGCTGGTCGCTGTTGCGGGTCTGCTCCGCCACCGCGGAGGCGGCGGTCGCCGCGGCCGACTTCGCGGCGTCGAGCGACTTCTGCGCCTCGTCCGCGAGGCGGCCGAGCTCGTCCTTGGCCACCTGCGCCTGGTCGCTGAGGGACGCCGCGCTGTTGCGGTCCGCGAGCGCCTGCTGGTACACGCTCTGGGTGCTCTCGGAGAGCTTCGACATGGTGCCGAGCGAGCGGAGCAGCTGGTCCGCGTCGTCGCCGTCCGAGGTGAACAGGCTCGCCGTGAGGTCCTGGCCGCCGGCGCGGGCGAGGTGGCTCGCGAGGAGGCCCGCGCGCATGCGGCTCGTGAGGGCCGCGGCCTGCGCCTCGTCCGCCTTCTTCTGGAGGCGCTTCAGCTTGTCGGCCTGCGCGTCCTTCGCGGCCTGCGCCTGGGAGTACCGCTCCCCCGCGAGCATGGCGGCGGTGTTCGCCTGGTCCGCGGACTCCTGCAGGCCGGTGGCCAGCTGCGTCACGCGGTCGATGGCCGCCTGCGTGTCCGCCTCGTTCGCCTTCGCCGCCTGGACGTCGGCCCACGACGGGTAGTCGGTGGCGGCGAAGGCCGTCTGGGCGGCGACGCCGCTGGAGACGGCGATGACGCCCACGGCGATCGTGGAGATGACGACCGTGGTCGGGCGGAGGTGGTTCATGTCGTTCCTCATGTCAATGCGTGCTCGTGATGGAGACGCCCTGGCCGTGCATGAACGCCACCGGGTCGACGGCGTCCCCGTTGATGCGGATCTCGAAGTGGAGGTGGCAGCCGGTGGAGCCGCCCGTGGTGCCCGTGCGGGCGATGGGCTGGCCCGCGACGACCTGCTGGCCCTGCCGCACGAGGGTGCCGCCGTCCATGATGTGGCCGTACGCCGAGGAGACCCCGCCGCCGTGGTCGATGCGGATGTAGTTGCCGTACCCGCCGTTCCAGCTGGCGAAGGAGACGGTGCCCGCGTGCGCCGCGTACTGGGTCGCGCCGCAGGTGGCGCCGCGGACCAGGTCCTCGCCGGCGTGGAAGATCAGCCGCTTGTAGATGGGGTGGAACCGCTCCCCGAAGAACCCGCTGGTGTTCGCTCCCGGGAGGGGCGCCGTCCAGCCGGTGCTGCTGACCGCGCCGGGCGAGACGTCACCGCCCGCGCTGCCCTGGCTGGCCGCGAGCGCGTCGGCGTCGGCCTGGCGCTTGCGGACGCCCGCCTGGTAGTCGTCCTCGGTGGCCTCGCGGTTCTCGGAGATGACGGAGAGCTTCGCGTCGGCGTCGGCCTTCTGCGCGCTCTGGTCCTCGAGCGCCTGCTGGAGGTCGGACTGCGCCTGCGCGGCCTCCTGGAGGAGCTGCTCGGCCTTGGCGTTCAGAGCGTCGAGCTCCTTCAGCGCGACCTGCGCCTGGTCGCTGAGGGACTTGGCGGCGTTGCGGTCCTGGATCGCGATGGCGTAGATCTGGTCGGACTTCTCGGCGACCTTGCTCATGGTGCCGAGCTTGTCGAGGAGGTCGTCGCTGCCGTCCCCCTCGCTGAGGAGCAGGGTGCCGGAGAGGTTCTGGCCGCCGGAGCGCATCAGCTGCTTGGCGAGGCCCGCGGCCTGCTCCTGCGACTTCGTGGCCTTCGCGTCGGCCGCGTCGACCTTGCCCTGGAGCTGCACGGTGTCGGCGTGCTTGTCGTCCGCCGCCTGTTGCGCCTGGTCGTGCTCCTCGCCACGCTGCACCACGAGGGCCTGCGCGTCGGCGACCCGCTGCTGGAGGGACGCGATCTCGTCGTTGATGCTCTGCACCAGCTGCTTCTGCGCCTGCTCGTCCCCGCGCGCCTTCTGCACGTCGTCCCAGGAGGCGAACGTCTCGGCGTGCGCGGGAGCCGCGATGGATCCGGTGAGGAGGACCGCCAGTACGGCGACGACGGCCTGGATCCCGTGCCGCGTGCGGGAGCGCGGGGCGCGCGAGCGGCGCGCGCTCCGGTGGAGGTCCTGGTTCATGTGCTCCCGATCATCGTGTCGCCCGGCTGGCCGGCTGCGCCTCCCGCGGGCGGTCGGGCGTCCCGGATCACATCCGTCACACCCGCACCTGCTCTCACAGTACTGAGGGGGACGCACGGCGCACAGCGGCCGGACGCGGGGATCCGCACGGGGAACCCCTCCCCGGGAGGGTCGACCGAAGGCTAACCCCGCGGCAGGGTCGCGCCGCGGCAGCGCGCTGGCCGTGTCGCGAACCTGGCAGGACGTCGGGGGCGCGGCGCTCGGTCTCTTCGCGCGCCCGGGGACGAGCCGCGACACGCCGTCGGATCCGCATACCCGCGGGCCCGGACCCCGCGCGCGCCCGGCCGATTTGAGTCCTCGCCCGGAGTGCGGTTATGCTGACGTGTCGGTTGCTGCGAGACCTGGGAGACCAGGGCGAGCGGCCCCATCGTTTAGTGGCCTAGGACGGCGCCCTTTCACGGCGTTAACACGGGTTCGAATCCCGTTGGGGTCACCAGGCAATGCGATCGACATGCAAGGCCCTGTAGCGCAGCTGGTTAGCGTGCCGCCCTGTCACGGCGGAGGTCGCGGGTTCAAGTCCCGTCAGGGTCGCCACGGATGGCGAGCCCTCTCCTCGGAGAGGGCTTCTCTCCGATGTGGGCGTCTTCTCGCAAGCCGCCCGCTCGCCTGGGTAGCTCAGTTGGTAGAGCGTTCGACTGAAAATCGAAAGGTCCGCGGATCGACGCCGCGTCCAGGCACCCCCGCCGATCCCAGTGATTCACTGAGGATCGGCGTTCTTCGTTAAGGGCACCGCATCGCGCTCTGCCCACGTTCTGCTCACAACCGCTCGAGAAGCGTGGTCATTCAAGGCCACCGCGACGGCGTCGAGGTCGTCGTCGAACAGGTCCGTGTAGACGTCGAGGGTCATCGCGGCCGAGCAGCCGAGCTCGCCGGACGCACGGGCGTGCGGTGATGCAGGATGGCGGCATGGACGACGAGACCGGCACCGAGAGCTTCACCTACAGCCGCACCGCCGACGGAGACGTCGTCCTGCTGCCGGCGGGGCACGAGGAGCGTATGCGGGACCTCACGGCACACCTGATCCGCATCGGCCCGGACGAGGACGCGCTCACGGCGCTGCTGACGGTCAAGCGGGATCCGGATCTCGAGCGGGGGTACGCGTTGGCTGTCGTCGTCGAGGCAGTGGAGCTCGCGGCGAGCTACGCCATCCGGGAGATGGAAGCTGCCATCGTGCCGCTGTTCACGAGGCGTCTGCACAGACTGATCCTCGCGACCCGGACCTAGC
>NZ_JAQHYR010000015.1:0-38819 GCF_027858075.1 Clavibacter sp. CT19
GACACCGTTGTCATGGACGATCACGCGGCGGGCATCGAGACGGGCGTGCGCGGCGCCGACGAGAATCGGCGGCAGGAGCCCCGTCTCGACCGAGGAGACGTGCGCTGTACCGATCCGATCCAATCCAATCCAATCCAATCCAATCCAATCCAATCCAATCCGATCCAATCCGGTCCGGTCCGAACCGCGCTGGACCTCCGCGCTGGGCCGTCCCGAGGGACCGGCTAACCTGGACCAGGACTCGAGCACGACCCACAACACCATAGACATCATCTGGCCCGCGCGGCCGACAGGAGCACAGTGAGCGACTCTTCCGATCGAGACAGCCGGCCCGAGGGCCAGGACCGCGGATCGTCGCACTCGCCGCGCGGCCGGGACGGTCAGAAGCCGCCGTATGATCGCGGATCCTCGGGTGCTCCTCGAGGTCCGCGGGATGCCGGGCGTGGGTCCGGTGCGCCTGGAGCGGGCGCGGGTCGTCCGGCGCGTGATGGGGACCGGAAGCCGTGGTCGAAGGACGCGCCTGCGGGTGGTCGTCCGCGTGACGCAGAGCGCAAGCCCTGGTCGAAGGATGCGCCTGCGGGTGGTCGTCCGCGTGACGCAGAGCGCAAGCCGTGGTCGAAGGACGCGCCCGCGGGTGGTCGTCCGGTGCGTGACGGGGACCGGAAGCCCTGGTCGAAGGACGCGCCTGCGGGTGGTCGTCCGGCGCGTGACGGGGAGCGGAAGCCGTGGTCGAAGGACGCCCCCCGGGGCGGGGACCGTGGGGGTGCACGCCCTCCTCGCGACGGCGACAAGCTCTGGACGCGCGACGGTCGTCCGGCTCGCAACGATCGCGATGCCCCGCGGTACGAGGAGGCGCTCACCGAGGAGCAGCTCCGCGCCCGCGAGCTGCGGTCCGTGCGTCCCCGTCATGAGGACCCGGAGATCCCGGAGGACGTGAAGCCCGGCGACCTGGATCGGGTCGCCCGCAACGAGCTCAAGACGTTGAGCAAGGACAACGCCGAGGGTGTTGCGCAGCACCTGGTGATGGCCGCTCGCCTCATCGAGGAGGACCCCGAGCTGGCCCACCGTCATGCGATCTCCGCGGCTCGACGTGCGGGCCGCATCGCCGTGGTCCGCGAGTCGCTGGCCATCACCGCGTACGCCGTGGGGGACTACGCGCTGGCGCTCCGGGAGCTGCGGACGTACCGCCGCATCTCCGGGAAGGACGATCAGCTGGCCCTGATGGTCGACAGCGAGCGGGGGCAGGGGCGCCCCGACAAGGCCCTCGAGCTCGGCCGGTCGGTGCCCAAGGAGACGCTGCCGGCGGCGGAGCAGGTGGCGCTCGCGATCGCGATGTCCGGTGCTCGGCTCGACCTGGGCCAGACGGAGGCCGCGCTCGACGAGCTGTCGATCTCCCAGCTCAACCGCGACGTGGCGTATTCCTACAGCGCCGACCTGTTCCACGCGTACGCGGAGGTGCTGGAGGAGCTGGGCCGATCCGGCGAGGCGGACGAGTGGCGTCGCCGGGCGGACGCGGCCGAGGCGGCCTTCGCGGATCCGGACGAGGGATGGGACGACACGGTGGAGGTGGTCGAGGAGGACCTCGTCGTCGACGACGTGGATGACGACGACCTCGACGACGACGCCGGAGCCGACCCGGACGAGGCGGACGGACGCGTCGTGGGCGATGCGACGCACGCGGACGTCGACCCTGTGCCCGTCCCGCCCAGCGAGGACGGGGACGACGACGACATCGCTGTCGACGTGGACGCCGAGATCGCCGCGGATGCCGACGGCGGGGTCGGAGGGGCCGACGCGCGAGCCGACGCCGACGCCGAGCCCGAGCCGGCGGAGGGCGACCGCGATGTTCGCTAGGGCGGCCCGGGGGAGCACCCCGCTCGACGGCGTCGACGTGATCCTCGCCGACCTCGACGGGGTCGTGTACGCAGGGCCCGACAGCATCCCGCACGCCGTCGAAGCGCTGAACCGCGCGGCGGAGACGGGGCTGCGGCTCGGCTACATCACCAACAACGCGTCTAGGACCGACGCCTCCGTCGCGGAGCACCTGAGCTCGCTCGGGCTGACCGTGGCGGCCGAGGACGTCGTCACGTCGCCGCAGGCCGCCCTCCGACTGCTCGCGGACCGCGTGCCGGCCGGATCCACGGTGCTCGTCGTCGGCGGCGAGGGCCTCGTCCACGAGCTCGAGAAGGCCGGGTACGTCGTCACCCGCTCGGTCGAGGACCGGCCGGCGGCCGTCGTCCAGGGCTTCGCGCCGGAGGTCGGCTGGACCCAGCTGGCCGAGGCGGCCTTCGCCCTCGCGGACCCCGACGTCGTCTGGGTCGCGACCAACACCGACTGGACCATCCCCGTCGCCCGCGGCATCGCGCCCGGCAACGGCACGCTCGTCTCCGCCGTCCACACGGCCGTGGGGCGCCTGCCGGTGGTGGCGGGCAAGCCGGAGACGCCCATCTTCGATGAGGCCCGCGAGCGCTTCGGCGCTACGCGTCCGGTGTTCCTCGGTGACCGGCTCGACACGGACATCCTCGGCGCCACGCGCGCGGGCATGGCCTCCGTGCACGTGCTGACAGGGATCGACCGGGCCAAGCAGCTGCTCGCGGCGGAGGAGGACCAGCGGCCCACCTTCATCCTCGAGCACCTCGGCCAGCTGCACGAGCCCTACCCGGAGACGCGGTTCTCCGGGCAGGGGAGCGTGGCGACGGTCGGGAGGGCGTCCGTCCGGATCGTCGGCGACCGGGTCGAGGTCGTCAAGGACGGCGGCTCCACCATCGACACGCTGCGTGCGGCATGCGCGGTCATCTGGAACTCCGGACGGCCCATCTACGGGCTCGACGTGCCTGAGTCGCTGTACGTCGCGGCGGGCGCCACGGGCGCCGGCCGGGCGTAGCGTGGCGGGGTGAGGGACGAGGCGGGCATCCGCGGATCGGGTGACGGGGTGGCCGACACGGCGGATGCCGTGGGCGCCGTCGACGGGCCGTCGGCCGCTGCCGAGGGCGGCGCCGGCGACGCGGACGTCGCCGAGGAGCTGGTCTCCCGGCTCGAGCTGATCGAGGGGCAGCCCCTGGGGGAGCGCGCCGCGTCCTTCGCCCTCCTCCACGACGAACTGCGCGCGCGGCTCGAGGGCGGCGACGGGGCGTCGTCGCGTGGCTGACGCGACGGACGACCCCTCCTCCTCCGGCGGGGACATGCGGCTCGATGCCGCCCTGCCCGCGCTCGGGCTCGCCCGGTCGCGGACGCACGCCGCCCGGCTCATCGCCGACGGACTCGTCACGGTCGACGGGCGCGGCGTGGTGAAGCCGTCGTTCCGCGTGGTCCCGGGATCCGCCGTCGCCGTCGAGGGGACCGACGCCTACGTCAGCCGCGGCGCCCACAAGCTCGTCGGCGCGCTCGACGCGTTCCCCGGCGTGCGGGTCGAGGGGCGCCGGGCGCTCGACGTGGGCGCGTCCACCGGCGGCTTCACGCAGGTGCTCCTGGAGCGCGGGGCCCGGCGGGTGGTCGCGCTCGACGTGGGCCACGGCCAGCTGGATCCGCTCATCCGCGAGGACCCGCGCGTCGACGTGGTGGAGGGCTTCAACGTGCGGGACCTCACGCCGGAGTCGCTCGCGGCCGCGACCGGAGGCGGGGTCGAGGCGCCGGAGCTGGTCGTCGGCGACCTGTCCTTCATCTCGCTCGGGCTCGTCCTGCCCGCGCTCGCCCGCACGGCCTCGCCCGACGCCGACCTCGTGCTGCTCGTCAAGCCGCAATTCGAGGTGGGGCGCACCGGGATCCGCGAGGGCATCGTGCACGCCCCGGGGCTGCGCGACGACGCGGTGATGCGCGTGCTCTGGGCGGCATGGGACCTGGGCCTCGGCACGGCCGGCCTCGTCTCCTCCCCCATCGTGGGAGGCGCGGGGAACCACGAGTACCTCGCCTGGTTCAGCGGTCGCGCGGGGAGCAATCCGACACAATGGAGATCGACGTCGAACGAGATCACAGGAGCGTGAGCGAAGTGGCTGGACCCGCGAGGCACATCCTGGTCGTGTCCCACACGGGACGGCGCGACTCCATCGACGCGGCGCTCAGCGTGTGCGCGCAGCTGGCCGACGCCGACGTGCGCATCGTGCTCACGGCCGAGGAGAAGGCCGACATCCTGCCGTTCGCGCCCGAGATGGCCGGGGTCGCGGTGCTCGGCGAGCACGTGCAGACGGCCGACCTCGAGATCGTCATCGTGCTCGGCGGCGACGGCACCATCCTCCGCTCGGCCGAGCTCGTGCGCGGCACCTCCGTGCCGCTGCTCGGCGTCAACCTCGGGCACGTCGGCTTCCTCGCCGAGAGCGAGCGGGAGGACCTCACGGCCACCGTCCGCCGCGTGCTCGACCGCGACTACACGGTCGAGGAGCGGATGACGCTCGACGTCACGCTCCAGGTCGGCGCCGACATCGTCTACCGCACCTGGGCGCTCAACGAGGCGACCGTCGAGAAGGCCAGCCGCGAGCGGATGCTCGAGGTGGTGGTCGAGATCGACGGACGGCCGCTCGCGTCCTACGGCTGCGACGGGATGGTCGTCTCGACGCCCACCGGATCCACGGCGTACGCGTTCTCGGCCGGCGGCCCCATCGTGTGGCCGAGCCTCGAGGCCATGCTCGTCGTGCCGCTCAGCCCGCACACGCTCTTCGCGCGGTCGCTCGTCGTGGGGCCGGAGTCCACGGTCGCCGTCGAGGTTCTCAGCCGCACCTCCGGGTCCGGCGTTCTCTGGTGCGACGGCCGGCGCACGCGCGACATGCCGCCCGGCGCCCGCGTCGAGGCCCGGCGGTCCACCATCCCCGTGCGCCTCGCGCGCCTCAAGCAGTCGCCGTTCACCGACCGCCTCGTGAACAAGTTCGAGCTGCCGGTCACCGGCTGGAGGGGGCCCGTCGACCGTGATTGAGGAGATCACCATCCGCGACCTCGGGGTGATCGGCCAGGCCACGCTGCCGCTCGGGCCGGGCTTCACGGCCGTCACCGGCGAGACCGGCGCGGGCAAGACCATGGTCGTCACCGCCCTCGGGCTGCTGCTCGGCGCGCGCGCCGACTCCGGCGCCGTGCGGCAGGGGAGCGAGAAGGCGGTCGTGGAGGGGCGCTGGATCATCGCGGCCGACGGGCCCGTGCCGGATCGCGTCCGCGACGCCGGGGGAGACGTCGACCCGTTCGGGGACGGCACGCGGGGCGAGCTCATCGTCACGCGGCAGCTGTCGTCCGAGGGGCGCAGCCGCGCAGCGGTCGGGGGCCGGGGCGCGCCCGCGGCGCTGCTCACGGAGATCGGCGAGCAGCTCGTCGTCGTGCACGGGCAGTCCGATCAGATGCGGCTGCGGTCGTCCACGGCGCAGCGTCAGGCGCTCGACCGGTTCGCCGGATCCGCGCTCGCGCCCGTGCTCGGCGAGTACCAGGACGTGTTCCGCCGCTGGCAGGCCGCCCGCGCCGAGCTCGACCGGCTCGTCACCGAGCAGGACGCCCGCACGCGCGAGGCCGAGGAGCTGCGCGCCGCCATCGATGCGATCGAGGCGGTGGCGCCCCAGCCCGGCGAGGACGAGGAGCTGCGCGAGCGCATCGACCGCCTCACGAATCTGGAGGACCTGCGGGCCGCCGCGTCCGCCGCGCACGAGCTCATGTCGGCCGAGGACGCGTCCGGCGAGATGGCCGACGCGGCCTCCGTCCTCGACACCGCGCACCGCCGGCTCGACCGGGTCGCGGCGCACGACCCGGGCCTCGCGGAGATCATCGAGTCGCTCGAGAGCGCGCGGATCCTCGTCTCCGAGATCGCGGTGCAGCTCTCGGGCTACCTCGCGGGGCTCGACGCCGACGGCGCGCGCGAGCTCGAGTCGCTGCAGGACCGCCGCGCCGAGCTCGCGGCCCTCACGCGCGTGCACGGGCCCACCGTGGAGGACGCGCTCGCGTTCCTCGACACGGGCAGCGCGCGGCTCCTGGAGCTCGACGGCGACACCGACCGGATCGACCTGCTGCGCGTCGAGGTGGAGCGCGACGAGCAGCTCGTCGGCGAGCTGGGCGCCCGTGTGACCGCCGTCCGCGAGGAGTCCGGCGCGCGTCTGGCCGAGGCCGTCACCGCGGAGCTCGGGGCGCTCGCGATGGCCGACGCGTCGCTCGACGTGCGCGTGAGCCCGCGGGAGGAGCCCGCGCTGTCGGGAGCCGACCGCGTGGAGATCCTGCTGCGGCCCCATGCCGGCGCGGAGGCGAGGCCGCTCGGGCGCGGGGCGTCCGGCGGCGAGCTGTCGCGCGTGATGCTCGCCATCGAGGTCGTGGTGGCGGGCGACGACCCCGTGCCCACCTTCGTGTTCGACGAGGTCGACGCGGGCGTGGGCGGCGCGGCCGCCATCGAGATCGGTCGGCGGCTCGCGCGCCTGGCGGAGCGCGCGCAGGTCATCGTCGTCACGCACCTGGCGCAGGTCGCGGCGTTCTCGACCAACCACCTGCGCGTGGTGAAGGGCGGCGACGGCCAGGTCACGGCGTCCAGCGTCACGCAGCTCGTGGGAGACGCGCGGATCCAGGAGATGGCGCGCCTCCTCTCGGGCCTGCCCGACAGCGAGAGCGGGCTGGCGCATGCGCGCGAGCTCGTGGAGACCGCGGCCGCGCTCCGCTGATCCGCCCCTCCCGCCGCTCCCGAAGGCGAGCGTCGCGCGGACCGGGGCCCGGCATCCGGCGACACGGACGAGGCCGGCGCGTCGCGGCTGTCGCGGCGCGCCGGAATCCACGTAGGATGGAAGCCCGTGGCGGACATCGAAACAACGGACACGGACTCGAGCACGACGGACAGCACGACCAGCACGGCAGGCGGCAGGATCACCCGGCACATCTTCGTGACCGGCGGCGTCGTCTCCTCGCTCGGCAAGGGCCTCACGGCGGCCAGCCTGGGCAACCTCCTCACGGCGCGCGGCGTGCGCGTCGTCATGCAGAAGCTGGATCCCTACCTCAACGTGGATCCGGGCACCATGAACCCCTTCCAGCACGGCGAGGTCTTCGTGACCGACGACGGCGCGGAGACCGACCTCGACATCGGGCACTACGAGCGGTTCCTCGACATCGAGCTGGACCAGGCGGCCAACGTGACCACCGGCCAGATCTACTCGGAGGTCATCGCGAAGGAGCGCCGCGGCGAGTACCTCGGCGACACCGTGCAGGTCATCCCGCACATCACCGACGAGATCAAGCGCCGCATGCGCCTGCAGTCCACGGACGAGCCGCAGCCCGACGTGATCATCACCGAGATCGGCGGCACGGTCGGCGACATCGAGAGCCAGCCGTTCATCGAGGCGGCGCGCCAGGTGCGCCACGAGCTCGGCCGGAACAACGTCTTCTTCGTGCACGTCTCACTCGTGCCGTACATGGGCGCGTCGGGCGAGCAGAAGACCAAGCCCACGCAGCACTCGGTGGCGGCGCTGCGCTCCATCGGGATCCAGCCGGATGCGCTCGTGCTCCGCAGCGACCGGCCCGTCTCCGACTCGAACAAGAAGAAGATCGCGCTGATGTGCGACGTGGACGAGCAGGCGGTCGTGAACGCGGTGGACGTGCCGAGCATCTACGACATCCCCGAGATGCTGCACGGGCAGGGCCTCGACAGCTACATCATCGAGCACCTCGGTCTGCCGGCCGCGGACGCGGTCGACTGGTCCGGCTGGAGCGACCTGCTCGACGCCGTGCACGACCCGAAGCACGAGGTCACGATCGGCCTCGTCGGCAAGTACATCGACCTGCCCGACGCGTACCTCTCCGTGACCGAGGCGCTGCGCGCCGGCGGCTTCGCCCACTCGGCGCGCGTGAAGCTGCGCTGGGTCGCGTCCGACGAGTGCGAGACGCCCGAGGGCGCCGCCAGGAAGCTGGGCGACCTCGACGCGCTGTGTGTGCCGGGCGGCTTCGGCATCCGCGGCATCGAGGGCAAGCTCGGCGCGCTGAAGTTCGCGCGCGACAACATGATCCCGGTGCTCGGCCTCTGCCTCGGCCTCCAGTGCATGGTCATCGAGTACGCGCGGAACGAGGCGGGCCTCGCGGGCGCGTCCTCGAGCGAGTTCGACCCCGAGAGCGAGTTCCCGGTCGTCGCGACGATGGCCGAGCAGGTCGACATCATCGCGGGCGGCGACCTCGGCGGCACCATGCGCCTGGGCCTGTACGAGGCGACGCTCGTCGAGGGCTCCCTCGCGGCCGAGCTGTACGGCGCGCCCGTCTCGCACGAGCGCCACCGCCACCGCTACGAGGTCAACAACCAGTTCCGCGAGCGCATCCAGGACGCCGGCCTCGTGTTCTCAGGCACCTCGCCCGACGGCACGCTCGTCGAGTACGTGGAGCTGCCGCGCGAGGTGCACCCGTTCTACATCGGCACGCAGGCGCACCCGGAGCTCCGGTCGCGTCCGAACCGCGCGCACCCGCTGTTCGCGGGCCTCGTCCGCGCGGCCCTCGACCGCCAGGCGGCCAGCACGCTGTTCGCCGAGGACGACGCCGAGGCCGTCGCGTGACGGACGCCGTCACCGGATCCGCGGACGCCGGATCCGCGGACGCCGAACTGCACGACGACCCGGCCGCGTTCCCGATCACGTCGAGCGAGCGGGTGTTCGCGGGCATGGTCTGGGACGTCCGGCGCGAGACGTTCCGGTACGGCGACGCCGAGATCACGCGGGAGTTCGTCGACCACACGGGCGCCGTCGCGGTGCTCGCCATCGACGACGAGGACCGCGTGCTCCTCATCAAGCAGTACCGGCACCCCGTGCGCATGCGCGAGTGGGAGATCCCGGCCGGGCTCCTCGACGTCACCGACGAGCCGCCGCTGGAGGCCGTGCAGCGCGAGCTCGCGGAGGAGGCCGACCTCGAGGCGGCCGAGTGGAGCGTGCTCGCCGAGTTCCTCACGACGCCCGGCGGCAGCGACGAGGCGATCCGCATCTACCTCGCCCGCGGCCTCACGGCCACGGCGGAGGCGTTCGCGCGCACCGACGAGGAGGCCGACATCGAGAAGCGCTGGGTGGACCTCGACGAGGTCGTGACCGCGGTGCTCGAGCGGCGGATCCAGAACCCCTCGACCGTGATCGCGGTGCTGCAAGCGCACGTCGCCCGCTCGCGCGGCTGGGCGACGCTCGGCCCCGCCGACGCGCCCTGGCCCCGGCACCCGAAGCTGCGCGACGGCGGGACCGCGCCCGCCTCGTGACGGACGCGGCCGACGCACCGGCAGGAGCGGCGCCCGACGCCGCCCCCGAGGTCCCGGTCGCGCTCCGGCGCGCGGTCGACCGCTGGCTCCGGCACGTGGAGGTGGAGCGCGGGCTCTCGCGCAACACGATCCAGGCCTACCGCCGCGACCTCGCCCGCTACACGGCGCATCTCGCCGCGGAGGGCGTGGGGGATCCGGCCGACGCGACGCCCGCGCACGTCACCGGCTTCGCGCAGCGCGTGCGCGACCCCGAGCGCGGCGGCCTCACGGCGTCGTCGCTCGCGCGCATGCTCTCCAGCGTCCGGTCGTTCCACCGCTTCCTCCTGGAGGAGGGGCTCGTCCCGGTCGACGTGTCCGCCGACGCGAAGCCGCCGAAGCTGCCGAGCCGTCTGCCGAAGGCGGTGTCGATCGAGACGATGGCGCGGATCCTCGAGGCGACCGACGGCGACGACCCGCTCCGCGTGCGCGACAAGGCGCTGCTCGAGCTGCTGTACGCGACGGGCGCGCGCGTGAGCGAGATCACCGCGCTCACGGTCGACGACGTGCTCGGCCCCGACGGCGCGGCCGACGAGCTGGTGCGCGTGCTCGGCAAGGGCGGCAAGCAGCGGATCGTGCCCGTCGGGTCGTTCGCGCGGCGGGCCGTCGACGCCTACCTCGTGCGCGTCCGCCCGATCCTCGCCGCGCGCGGCACCGCGACGCCCGCGCTCTTCTTGGGGCTGCGCGGCCACGCCCTCTCGCGGCAGAACGCCTGGCTCGTGATCAAGTCCGCCGCCGAGCGCGCCGGCGTCACGGAGGAGATCTCCCCGCACACGTTCCGCCATTCGTTCGCGACGCACCTCCTCGCGGGCGGCGCCGACGTGCGCGTGGTGCAGGAGCTGCTCGGCCACTCGTCGGTCGCGACCACGCAGATCTACACGCGCGTGACCGTCGACACCCTGCGCGACGTCTACACGACCGCGCACCCGCGTGCCCGCCGGGCGTGAGCGACCCTCCCCGGTAGACTCGCAGGATCCGGCGGACGGCGTCGGAGGAGCGGCAGGAAGAGACCCACGTGACGCGCAAGCCAGATGTGACCGAGCTCCCGGGAATGGACGTCCCCGTGCTCGGACCCACCGGCCGGGAGCTGCGCGACTTCGCCGAGCCCGCGCCGCTCGCGGGGCACGGACCCGCCAAGATCATCTCCCTCTGCAACCAGAAGGGCGGCGTCGGCAAGACCACCACCGCCATCAACCTGGGCGCCTCGCTCGCGAGCTACGGCCGCCGCGTGCTGGCCGTCGACTTCGACCCGCAGGGCGCGCTGTCCGCCGGGCTCGGCGTGCAGACCCACGACGCGGTCACCGTCTACGACCTCCTGCTCGGCACCGTGAAGGACCCGCGCGAGGCCATCCAGACCACGGGCTTCGAGGGCCTCGACGTCATCCCCGCGAACATCGACCTGTCAGCCGCGGAGGTGCACCTCGTGAACGAGGTCGCGCGCGAGCAGATCCTCGCGAGCGTGCTGCGCAAGGTGAGCGGCGACTACGACGTCATCCTCATCGACTGCCAGCCGTCGCTCGGCCTCCTCACCGTCAACGCGCTCACGGCGAGCCACGGCGTGCTGATCCCGCTCGAGTGCGAGTACTTCGCGCTGCGCGGCGTCGCGCTGCTCGTCGAGACCATCGAGAAGGTCAAGGACCGGCTGAACCCGGCGCTCGAGCTCGACGGCATCCTCGCCACCATGTACGACTCCCGCACCCTGCACTCCCGCGAGGTGCTGCAGCGCGTGGTCGAGGCGTTCGACGCGAGCGTGCTCGAGACCGTCATCGGCCGCACCGTCAAGTTCCCGGACGCGTCGGTGGCGGGCAAGCCCATCATCCAGTTCGCGCCCGAGCACCCGGCCGCGCTCGCGTACCGCAAGGTGGCGCGTGAGCTCATCGCGCGTGGCGCCGTCGCGTAGGGGCTCGTCCCTGGCGGACCCCGAGCTCGCCGACGCCGCGGCCCGGACGGATCCCGAGCGCGCGTTCCGCGTCAGCATCGGCAACTTCGAGGGGCCGTTCGACCTGCTGCTGTCGCTCATCGGCAGCCACGAGATGGACATCACCGAGGTGAGCCTCAGCCTCGTCACGAACGAGTTCATCGCGCACATCCGCGGGCTCGACGGGCCGGACGACCTCGACGAGGCCAGCTCCTTCCTCGTGGTCGCGGCCACGCTGCTCGACCTCAAGCTCGTGGGCCTCTTGCCGCAGGGCGAGCTGGTCGATGCGGAGGACGTGGCGCTCCTTGAGGCGCGCGACCTGCTGTTCGCGCGCCTGCTGCAGTACCGCGCGTTCAAGGAGGCGGCGAGCTGGTTCCAGCAGCGGCTCGCGACGGAGTCGACGCGCGCGTTCCGCGACGTGCCGCTCGAGGAGCGCTTCCGCGCGCAGGTGCCGGAGCTCGTGTGGACGACCTCGCCCGCCGACCTCGCGGCCATCGCGCTGCTCGCGCTCGCGCCGCGCGAGGTGCCGACCGTGGGACTCGACCACCTGCACGCGCCGCTCGTCAGCATCCGCGAGCAGGCGGCCGTGGTCGTGGCCCGGCTGCGGAGCGGGGCGCCGGTCACCTTCCGCGAGCTGGTGGCGGACGCGGGGCTCACGGGCGTCGTGATCGCGCGCTTCCTCGCCGTGCTGGAGCTGTACCGCGTCGCCGCGATCGAGTTCGACCAGCCGGAGGCGCTCGGCGAGCTGACGCTCACGTGGACCGCGGAGAGCTGGAGCGACGACGCCCTCGCGAGCCTGGGGGCCGGCTATGACAGCTGAGCCGCGGGATCCCGCCGCGGACCTGCCCGTCGCCGCGGATGCCGGCGCCGCGGCCGCCGAGGCGCCGCTCGACCTCGACCGCGCGCTCGAGGCGCTGCTCATGGTGGCCGACGAGCCGCAGAGCGTGACGACGCTGGCGACCGCGACCTCGACGCCCGTGAAGGAGGTGCGCCGCGCGATCCAGCGGCTCGTCGACGACTTCGACGGCCGCACCGGGGGAGTGCGCCGCGGCTTCGAGCTGCGCGAGGTCGGCGGCGGCTGGCGCGTGTACGTGCGGGCCGAGTACGACACGGTGATCCGCGACCACGTGCTCACCCAGAACCCCACGCGCCTCTCGCAGGCGGCCCTCGAGACGCTCGCGGTGATCGCCTACAAGCAGCCGATCAGCCGCAGCCAGGTGGCGGCGATCCGCGCCGTGAACGTCGACTCGGTGGTGCGGACGCTGCTCGCGCGGGGCCTCGTGACCGAGGCCTTCACCGACGGGGAGACCGGCGCGATCCATTACGGTACGACAGACCACCTGCTCACGCAGCTCGGCATCAACTCGCTCGACGAGCTCCCCCCGATCTCCCCGTTGCTCCCCGACGGGGCGGAAGGCTTCCATGACCCCCTCCACTGAGAACGACCGCGCCTGGAACCCTGACGAGCCGGTGCAGGGCATCCGCCTGCAGAAGGTGATGGCCGCCGCCGGCGTCGCCAGCCGCCGCGTCTGCGAGGACATGATCGCCGCGGGCCGCGTCACCGTGAACGGCGAGGTGGTCACCGAGCCCGGCCGCCGCATCGACCCCGACGTCGACGAGGTCGCGGTCGACGACCAGGCCGTGCAGCTCGACACCTCCAAGCGCTACCTCATGCTCAACAAGCCCGTCGGCATCTACTCCTCGCTCCGCGACGAGCGCGGCCGCCCCGACCTGCGCGAGTTCACGGAGGAGTTCGAGGAGCGCCTGTTCAACGTCGGCCGCCTCGACGCGGAGACGAGCGGGCTCCTGATCCTCACCAACGACGGCGACCTCGCCCACGTGCTCGCGCACCCGTCGTTCGGCGTGCTGAAGACGTACATCGCGAAGGTCACGGGGCGCGTCACGCCGCAGACGATCCAGCGGCTCACCCAGGGCGTGGACCTCGAGGACGGGCCGATCCAGGCGGACCGCGCGCGCATCCTCTCGGGCGGCGGCGACCAGACGCTCGTGGAGATCACCCTGCACTCAGGCCGCAACCGCATCGTGCGCCGCATGCTGGACGAGGTCGGCCACCCGGTGGAGGAGCTCGTGCGCCGCCAGTTCGGGCCGCTGCACCTCGGATCCCTCGGCGTCGGCCGCGTGCGCGACCTCACCTCCGACGAGCTCGGCCAGCTGCTCACCATCTCGCGCGAGGCCCGCGCGCAGGCCGGACCCGCGACCCCGCAGGGCGCGGGCGCCGCCGCCGAGGCGCAGGGGGACGTCGACCGCGAGGACGGCGAGTGAGCGAGGCCGCGAGCGCCGTCCAGGCGGCCGACACGCGCGTGCAGGGCACCGTCCGCATCGTCGGCACGGGCCTCCTCGGCACGAGCATCGGCCTGGGGCTCTCCGCCCGCGGCGTCGACGTGGTGCTGGCGGACGCGTCGCCGACCACGCTGCGGCTCGCGGCCGACATGGGCGCCGGACGCATCGCGGACGCGTCGCCCGCGTCCGACCGGCCCGCGCTCGTCGTGGTCTGCGTGCCGCCGGACGTGACCGCGCGCGTGGTCGCGGCCGAGCTCGCCGCGCATCCGGACGCCCTCGTCACCGACGTCGCGAGCGTGAAGGCCGCGCCGCTCGAGGAGCTGCGCGCCCTCGGCACCGACCTCTCCCGCTACCTCGGCTCGCACCCGCTCGCCGGGCGCGAACGCGGCGGCCCGGTCGCCGCGACGGGCGACCTGTTCCTCGGCCGGCCCTGGGTCATCGCGGGCCACGACGGCATCACCTACGCCGCGGGCGCGCCCGTCGAGCAGCTGATCCTCGACCTCGGCGCCGTGCCCATCGAGATGACCGCGGAGGAGCACGACACCTCGGTGGCGCTCGTCTCCCACGTGCCGCAGGTGGTCGCGAGCCTCCTGGCGTCGCGGCTCGCCGACGGATCCGCCGCCGCGCTCGGGCTCTCCGGGCAGGGGCTCCGCGACACCACGCGCATCGCGTCGAGCGACGCGGCGCTGTGGGTGCAGATCCTCGGCGCCAACGCCTCCCGCATCGTGCCGATCCTGCGGGCCATGCGCGCTGACCTCGACGACGTCATCGACGCGCTCGACGACGTCGACGCGCAGGGCGCCAGGCTCCGGGTGGCCGAGCGGATCCACGCCGGGAACGCGGGCGTCGCCCGCATCCCCGGCAAGCACGGCCAGGACCGGCGGTTCGCCGCCATCACCGTGATGATCGACGACCGGCCCGGCCAGCTCGCCGCGCTGATCACCGAGGTCGGCGCCGCCGACGTCAGCATCGAGGACCTGCGCCTCGAGCACTCCCAGGGCGCGCAGGTCGGTCTCGTCGAGATCGCCGTGCTGCCCGAGGCCCGCGACCGCCTGGTCGCGCGGCTCGAAGAACGGAACTGGAGGATCGCCGGATGACCGGAGACGCCGTGGACGCACCCGAGACGACCGCACCCGAGACGACCGCACCCGACCCGCTGGAGGACGCCCTGCTCGTCGACGCCACGCTCAACCGCACGGTCGTCGCCGTCGACGGCCCCGCCGGCAGCGGCAAGTCGAGCGTGAGCCGCGCCGCCGCGCGCGCCCTCGGCTTCGACTACCAGGACACGGGCGCCGCGTACCGCGCGCTCAGCTGGTTCGCGCTGGAGAGCGGCGTCGACACCGAGGACCCCGCCACGGTCACGAGCCTGATCGAGGGGTTCGACTACGACATCGGCATCGACCCGTCCGAGACGCGCGTGAGCGTCCGCGGCACCGACGTCACCGAGGCGATCCGCGAGCCGCGCGTGTCCGCCGTGGTCAGCCACGTGGCGCGCGTGCCGGAGGTGCGGCACTACATGGTGGAGCTGTTCCGCTCGCTCATGGCGTCGAGCGACAAGCCGGGCATCGTGGTCGAGGGGCGCGACATCACCACCGTCGTGGCGCCGGATGCCCAGGTGCGCATTCTCCTCACGGCCTCCCCGGAAGCTAGGATGAGGAGGCGTTCCGCGGAGACGACGAATCAGTCGGCCGCCGCGGTCGGCGAATCACTCGCCTCCCGGGATCGGGCCGACTCGCAGGTCGTCGATTTCATGAACGCCGCAGATGGTGTGACCACCATCGACTCCACGGACATCGACTTCGACCAGACCGTCCAGGCGGTGGTCGATCTCGTTCACGCACGAACAGATTGAGGCGCGGCCCGGTGACGGGCCGACACGCCAGAGGACACACGCATGGCTGATCACGACGACGACTTCCCCGAGCTCGACAGCGGGCTCTCCGAGCGCCTGTCGAGCATCGACGAGGACCTGGCCGCGCAGCGCGCGCAGACGCTCCGCGCCGGGCTCGAGGACTACGAGCTCGACGACGAGGACCTGGAGGTCCTCGAGACCGTCACGGACGACCCCGACCAGGTCACGTACCTGCCGGCGCTGCCCGTGCTCGCGGTCGTCGGCCGCCCCAACGTGGGCAAGTCCGCGCTCATCAACCGGATCCTCGGCCGCCGCGAGGCCGTCGTCGAGGACACGCCCGGCGTCACGCGCGACCGCGTCTCCTACAAGGCCGAGCACGCGGGCCGCTGGTTCACGCTCGTCGACACCGGCGGGTGGGAGCCCGACGCGAAGGGCATCAACGCGTCCGTGGCCATGCAGGCCGAGATCGCGATGGACCTCGCCGACGCCGTGCTCTTCGTCGTCGACGCGAACGTGGGCGCCACGAGCACCGACGAGCACGTCGTCCGCCTGCTCCGCAAGACCAACAAGCCCGTGCTCCTCGCGGCCAACAAGGTCGACGACGTGCGCCAGGAGCCGAACGCCGCCGTGCTGTGGTCGCTCGGCCTCGGCGAGCCGCACCCCGTCTCGGCGCTGCACGGCCGCGGCGTCGCGGACCTCCTCGACCTCGTGCTGAAGACCCTGCCGCTCGTCTCCAAGGTCGCCAAGGAGGAGGTGGGCGGACCCCGTCGCGTCGCCATCCTCGGCCGCCCGAACGTCGGCAAGTCGAGCCTGCTCAACAAGGCCGCGGGTGAGGAGCGCGTGGTCGTCAACGAGCTCGCCGGCACCACGCGCGATCCCGTCGACGAGCAGGTCGAGATCGCCGGCAAGGTGTGGCGCTTCGTCGACACCGCCGGCATCCGCCGCCGCATGCACCTCGCCCAGGGCGCCGACTTCTACGCGTCGCTCCGCACGAGCGCCGCGCTGGAGAAGGCGGAGGTCGCGGTCGTCATGATCGACGTCTCCGAGGTCATCAGCGAGCAGGACATCCGCATCATCGAGCTGGTGCTCGAGTCGGGCCGCGCGCTCGTGCTGGCGTTCAACAAGTGGGACCTCCTCGAGGACGAGCGCCGCCGCTACCTGGAGCGCGAGATCGAGACCGACCTCGCGCACGTGTCGTGGGCGCCGCGCGTCAACATCTCGGCGCGCACCGGCCGGCACATGGAGAAGCTCGTGCCGGCGCTCGAGACGGCGCTGGAGTCGTGGGACACCCGCATCGCGACGGGCAAGTTCAACGCGTTCCTCGCGGAGCTCACCTCGGCGCACCCGCACCCCGTGCGCGGCGGCAAGCAGCCCCGCATCCTGTTCGGCACGCAGGCGTCCAGCCGGCCGCCGACATTCGTGCTCTTCACGACCGGGTACCTCGACCCGCAGTACCGCCGCTACATCCAGCGCCGCCTGCGCGAGATCTACGGCTTCGAGGGCAGCCCGATCATCGTCAACATGCGCGTGCGGGAGAAGCGGAAGCGCTAGCGCTCGCTCCCGCGGGCTCCGGCTCGCAGCACGACGGACGGCGTCGATCCCTTCTCGGGGTCGGCGCCGTCCGTCGTCGTCGGGGCGGGGATCACGTGTACCAGGTCGGCTCCGGGATCTCGCCGAGCAGCACGTGCCGGCCGACCTCGCGGCGCTTGTAGGGGATCGGGTCGTGCAGCGTGTGCGTGCGCAGGTTGCGCCAGAAGATGTCGAGCCCGGCCTTCGCGGAGGAGGCGCGGGCGCCCGTGAGCTCGAGGATCCTGGTGCCGACCTCCAGCCCGTCCTCCGCGATGCGCGCCTTGGCCGCCGCGACCCGCACGGCGATCTCGCCGCGCTTGCGCTCCGTGAGCTTCTCGCGCGGCGCGTGCAGCACGGCGCTGATCTCGGCGCCCACCGCATCGAGCAGCGCCTCCGACGCCCACACCTTCGACTGCAGCTGCCCGTAGCCCTCGAGCACGTACCACTCGTCGGTCGCGCGCTCCTTGTCGTCGCCGCCGTAGGGCCAGGCGCGCGTGGTGCTCCGCGTGTAGGCGGCGGCCGTCTCGAGCGCGCCCTCCGCGATGCCCTGGTAGAAGTTCGCGAACACCAGCTGGATCGCCGGCACGTTGAGCGTGCCGTAGACGAGCGGCTGGAACACCTTGTCCACGAAGCCGGCGGCGTCGGTCCACGGCACCCGCACGTCGCGGATCTCGACCGAGCCCGACTCCGTGAGCCGCTGCCCGAGGCTGTCCCAGTCGTGGCCGAAGACGATGCCCGGCTGGTCGGTCGGCACGATCGCGAACACGTGGGTGTCGGTGCCCTCGAGCACGCCCTCCAGCACCGTGAGGTCGGAGACGACGCCGCCCGTGGAGAACGACTTCCGGCCCGAGTAGACGAGCTCGTCGCCGTCCTCGCGGATGACGAGGTCGGAGTCGCGGGGGTTCACGGCGCCGCCGAAGAGCAGGTTCCCGGTGGTCGCGAGCTTCTCGACGGCCTCGATCTGCGCATCGGTGCCGACGAGCCGCACCGCCCACGCCCAGAGGTAGTGGTAGCCGAGGAGCTGGCCGATGGATCCGTCGCCGCGGGCGACCGCGCGGATCACCTTGTACGCGGTGTCCCAGGTCTGCCCGCCGCCGCCGTGCTCGGCCGGGCCGAGGAGCGTGACGAGGCCGGCGTGCTTGAGGAGCGCGACCTCCTGGTGCGGGCTGGCGCCGGCGCGGTCGCGCTCGACCTGGTCGACGGCGAGGATGTCGGCGACCTCGCGGGCGCGGGCGATCCAGGCGGCGGGCGTCGTGGGACGGGGCGCGCCCTTCCAGCGGTCGACGGGCGCGTCGCCGAGCGGGGCGGGGCGCGGGCGGTCCGCGGATGCGCGCGGGTGCGCGGCTGCGGTCGCGGTCGCGGTCGCTGTCGCGTTCGCGGAGCCGGGGGCGGGCGCGGGGGAGCCGGATGCGGGTCGGGGCTCGCGGTCGATCAGGGTCATGTCCTGTCCTCTCGTGAAGGGGCGCGACCGGTGCCGCGCCTCGCGGTGGGGCCACGGTAGGGCGGGCCCCGGCGTCTCGCGAGGGGTGTGACGCGGGGTTGCGCGGTGTGACGACGCGGGGCGTCACGGGGTGTCATGAGGTCGTCATGTGCCGTCCCTCCGGGCGGGTCGCCGCGGCCGTCACCGCCCCGCTCCCGGCGGAGACCCCGTGCGAAACCAGCACCGCCGCGGCGGATCCCCGCGTTCCCGACACGCGCATCCCGTGGGCGGTCGCCGCACACTGGGCGGATGGGCGTCGGGGGCCGCCCGCGGTGGCACGACCCGTGGATCCACCGCCGAGAGCGAGCCGGGGGCCCCGCCATGACCAGAGCGCGACGACCGTGGGCCGACCCCGAGGCCCGCCGACGCCGCCGGCCGCTCGTGGCCGCGGGGATCGCCCTGGCCGCCCTCTGCGGCGTCCTCCTCCTCGTGCCCGGCACGTCGGGCGCGTACGTCGCGAAGGTGGCGGGCGAGGTGAACTCCGCCTCCTCCGCCAGCTTCTTCTCCTGCGCGGCGGTGCAGGCGGGGGAGCGGGACGGCGCCCTGTTCTCGTGGTCGCTTACCCAGCCGAGCGGATCCACCACGGCGCCCGACACCGACACCGGCGCGTACCCCGGCACCTACCGCAACGGCATGACGAGCGTCACGACGACCCCGCAGGCGTGCCCGCGCGACGCGGGCGGCTCGTACGCGCTGGCCGACAACGCGCTCTTCCCCTCGTACGTGACCTCGCCGCTGCAGCAGTCGAACCCCACGACGTTCAGCCTCGAGCTGTGGTTCCGCACCACCGTGCGCGGCGGCCGGCTGATCGGCTTCGGCGACTCCCCGGCGGGCATGTCGATGCTGTTCGACCGGCACCTCTACATCACCACGACCGGCCGGCTCGCGTTCGGGATCGTGGGCCCCGGCGGTCAGCAGGTGATCCAGAGCCCCGGCCCGGTCGCGGACGGCGCGTGGCACCACGCGGTCGTGACCGTGTCGCCGTCCACCGGCAGCGCGCTCCACCTCGACGGCGTGCAGGTCGCCGCGAACGCGCAGGCGCGCGCGACCCAGGCGACCACCGGCTACTGGCGCCTCGGCTGGGACAACCTCGCCACCTGGAGCGGTAGCGGCCAGTACCACTTCGTCGGGAGCATGCGCTTCGCGGCCGTGTACTCGGTGGTGCTCACGCCCGAGCAGGTGCGGGCGCATCGCGTGGCGGGGATGTGAGGGCGGGCTGCGGGCTGCGATGCGCGGTCGTCGGCCGGGCGGGACGCCCTGTCCATCGGGCGCCGAGCTGTGCGTTCGCGGCCGGCACGCGGCGACGCGTCGTACCCTGATCCGGGCGCATCCGACGCCCGCTCACGAGACCGTGGAGGATCGCACCGGTGGACCAGCTGCTCAGCCGTCTCGACCGCATCGCGGCCGGCCGCCAGGCGGGCCACGTCATCGCCGAGGACAAGCGCGACCACCCGTTCACGGCCAGGGCCTTCCGCTGGATCCGGTGGATCCTCGTCGCCGAGACCGCCGTCGGCGCGACCGCCGTGGCCATCGCCCTGACCCTCGCCTCCGACGGCGTCGCCATCGCGCCGGCCGTCTGGTTCCGCTCCTTCGTGGTGCTCGCGATGACCGTCACGCTCTACTACTTCGCCTGGCGCGCCTCGGCCGGCTACTGGTGGGCGTACTCGCGCCTGCGCCTCTTCAGCCAGATCTTCCCCATCGTGACCTTGGTGATCGCGGCAATCCCGGGCCTGTACCCGCTCTGGATGGTCATCGAGCAGATCGTCTTCTCGCTGCTGCTCATCGGGGTGGCGGACATCCTGCGGAGCGACCACATGCGGGACGCGTTTCCGAAGCCGGGGCGGGTGGCCCGGGGTGCGGCGGCGGGCTCGTCGTCGGCGCGGCCGTCGGGTGGCGCGACCGCCTGATCCGGTGCCGGTTCGCCTCCCCGGACGTGCCGGAGCAGTGCCGCCGATGCGGTAGGCTCTACGAGTTGCCCAGCGATGGGACAGCGGGCTGTGGCGCAGCTTGGTAGCGCACTTGACTGGGGGTCAAGGGGTCGCAGGTTCAAATCCTGTCAGCCCGACGGACATGCCTCGGAAGGACCTCATGGGTCCGGCCGGGGCATTCGTCGTTTCCAGCCCCACAGTCGTAGTGCGGCGCCGTGCGAGGACCTGCAACAGTCGAGTGCGTCGTCTCCTTTCAGCTCGAAAGCGGGCTAGCGCTGCTTCTTCCGAGATCCGGCTTGCAGTGGCCGAGCCGCTGTGAAAGCGCTCAGTAGCGCGACCATGGCTATGACCATGACGAGTCCTCCGGGCGCGCTCATGCTGAACCACGGGCCTCCCAGTGAGATCAAAGCATGGAGGTCATATATTGCAATAACTATGCTGATCGCCAGAATCAGGCGAACGCCTCTCACTTCAGCAAGAGCTAGGCAAAACGCCAAGAGGGCGAAGAGCGTGATACCAGCGGCTGACGCCCCGACTGTGCTGAGCGTCGGTACCACGGAGGTCAAGGCTGCGTGAGCTCCTAGACTTGCGAGCTGGCTAGAGTACACAGTCATGCCTACGGCTCCCAGCGCGCACACGAAGGCCGAAAATAATGTGATAAATAACATTGCTTCGCTCCTGCCGGTCTTTCCTGAGTACGTCGGGACTGTGCGTTCGCGCATCGCCAGGAGAAACGCTGTAATGCTGTGTTTGGCGTTCACGAGCCACCAGATGGAAGAGATCGAGAGCGTTAGTAACGTCAGGAGCGCGGCAACCGGAAATGCTGCTTGAATCGAACCGAAGATCGACGCGCCCCACAAAGTGGGGAAGAGAACTGCGAGGAAGAAGTACAGCATGTGAATCGCGAGACGAAGTGTATACGCGCGCTCAGAAATGCGCGAAAGGTGTCGGGTGAGGGCTGAGAGATCTGGGCGCATCGCATCGTCGGCCTTCTTGCGCGTTAACCACTCGGCAATTTCAAGTCGGAAAATAGATCTGTAGGACAATTGGCTTCTGAAGAGATGATCTCCGATCGGATTGCGGAGGCTGGGTACGGTTCGGCAACGGGCTGCTTCAGGGAGCTCCGGGATTGACATGCTTCCAACGATGTCGCTTGGTGAAGATAGTTCCTCCCATGCGATTTTCCTCGGCAGGTCGCGGATGGGCTTGACTGAGCCTTCGACATCTTTGCGAGCGCGAAGTCCGGCAGCGAAGCAGGCTAGGCCTGGAATGAGCAAAGCCAGACTGATCCAATTCGAGGGGAAAGGGTCGCGGAAAGCCTCGTCCACCGCCGAAGGGACCTCGAGTAGATAATTCACTTGAGTGACCGATAGAATAAGCAACTGCATCAACGCTCGGAAGCTGTCACTGTTGAGTAGCCCCCCGGGTTCAAATGCCAGAAGCACGCCGAAACACAGTAGGGAGTTAGCGAATATCATGAGCCAACCGCTGACTGTCCATTCCCGACCACGAACGGTGTTGATGAGGTGAATCGGACGCAAGCCCGATGCTAACCCTGTGAACTTCACTACGTTCGGCCACCTCTTGGCGGTGTCTCGGGATAGCACGGCATGGGCAAGATAACCGCCTTGCGAGTGTCCGATGACCCAGATGTAGCGGCATTTCGCAGAAAGCACATCCAGCTGCTCCACGATGCGCCCTTGAATCGCGTAATCAATCGGACTTTCTTTGCCGATTACGCGTATGTGCTCGACTATGTCCCAGTGGCCCCTTAGGTTCAGCCAGCTCGCCAATGCAAGCGAAGCGAGTAGGGGGAGGTAGAGTGTGGCTGATAATGTCGTTACGCTGAACCACACGACAAGAAGTACGCCTTGAAATGTGAGGAACCTCCAAAAGGTGGGGGTCCACAGGGTCATTTCCCGCAGCTGCGCCCTGATCGACGAAGGCAGCAAGGAGAAGCTTTTTTCACTGGGCGCGTAGATATTCAGTGGCTCGTGTGATCGGGGACTGATGCTGATAGCGACAAGGTACGGCAATATGCTCAATACATAGAACAGGCGTTGCGTTACGTCGCTTAGTTTCTTACCTCGGCTGGTTCTGATCAGATCGGCCCAGTGGGCCTCTGAAATCAGGACTTCTGTGTCGTCCCCTACGGTCATCCGGCTGGTAGTGGATCGCCTTGGCGCGATTGACTGCCGCGTGGTGCCCTGTGATTCTGTGCTGGTATCGATACCCAACTCCTCGAATGTGCGACGTAAGCGCTCTGCAAGAAGCGCGGAGGTGGAGCCGCGGTTTTGATTACCGACGCCGTGCACTACCAAGATGCCGAATTCGAACTCCTTCTTCTCATTCGACTCTGTCCTATTGTAAGAGCGCTTTTGTCTCTTTCTGCGCGCCACGGGCTAGCCTCCATATCGTTCTCATCCAACAGGCAGTGTGCCTCGCCCATGGAAGCTCACAGGTGATCGTCTAGATGCGTGACGTTCTCGTTACGCCTTGGGCTGGCTTTGCTCGGCGTCAGAATACTGCAAGAGCGCAATGAGCGGTGAGCGCCCTCGTTCCTCGCTGAGGAAAAGAGGGTCGGAACTGGACTGGCAGCAACTTCGGGTAGCGACCTAGACGCCAGCGGGTCCTTCGCGGCACACGTGGACCGGCCATCCTGCTTGCTTGTCCGCTGACCCTTCGACCTTTCGCGGAGAGTTCTCGTGGAGGCGAAGGGGTCAGCGACTCGAAATGACCTGCGAATGGCGCTCGTGCAGATTCTCGATTACGGCCGATCACTCGATCACGCGCACAAGGCCGTCCTCCTGCCGTCCGAACCTCCCCGAGACCTCGAGAGTCTCTTGGACGACTACGGGGTCGGGCTGATCTGACCCGAGGTCAGCGGGAAGTTCATCGAGCGCCTGGTGTGAGGAGGGATCCGCTACAGCCAGTCGGCGAAGTCGATCGGCTCCTGAGCTCCGCGCGACGCAGGAGATCGTCGGCGAAGGGCTGGTTGTGATGCCGACGGTAGGGCGATGCGCGCCGGCGCATCAACATGGTGTTGAGACGGTAGGCCCCCTCCACGATCTGCGAGCGAGAGATCACCCATTCCAGCTGTGACCACGAATGCATCGCTTTTCGGTGGACGATCTCGTCGCCATAGGCCACCTCCTCCAGGCGCAACAGCACCGAGGCGGCGAAGGCGTGTCCTGCGGATGTGGACTGGGACTCCCGCACCCGCTCTCCGTCGACGTTCAGGCAGATCTCGAGCCGGCTGCTCTTCCCATCCCGGACCTCATGGGCGAAGAGGGTCTCGCGACCGCCGCAAGAGAGGGTGAAGAGCCTGCGTCGGTGGGATCGTCGAGACGTAGTGGGCAATGCCGCTATCGTCCACAGGACCCGTTGAGTGCCGAACGGGTCAGGGATGCACTCATCGATGTACATCGCCAGGGCATCCGCCATCGCGTCGTAATCGGGTCGACGGGCCAGATCCCAGAACCTGCGCTGTTGCGTGTGCTCGCCTTCCTCGGAGAGGCGCAAACGCCGCTCGCGATCCCACGGCAGAAGAACGCTCTCCCCATTCTCGACGAACACTTCGAGGTCCCCTTCTCCGGCGGGCCTGCCGGTGAGACTGAGGTTGCGGAGTCCGTGTCGCGCTTCTTGCCTGCGGATCTCCTGCCGCTCGTGTTCGTCGAGGTCGGCGACGGCACACGGTGCGAAGCTGAGCGCGACGATGTCGCCGTGATGGCGACGGTGGGTCGCGTACCTGGCGACGATCTCACGCGTCTGGCCCACGTACCGCATCTCGTCTTCGAATTCGAGGACGTAGATGCCGCTGACCTCCGACGAATCGGCGAACAGCGCGGCAGCAGACCCTCCTTCCGTCATGTCGTATCGGGTGAAGGTCAACGGATGCAACGGGATGGGCATGAGGTCAGGCTAGGCAATCGAACCTGTGGCGCGAGGCGAGTGAGTCGGACGTCCGTGTTCTCCTCTTGCCCATGTCCTGGGCCTCATCCGACGCATCCCGACGAGTCATGCGCTCGAACAAGCGGCGCGACACCGCTCCCGAGCTGGCTGTGCGGCGGATCCTGCACACGGAGGGCATGAGGTACCGAGTCGGCTTCCGTGTGTGCCGCGAGACGCGCAGCCGTGCCGACATAGCGTTCACCCGCCAGCGCATCGCCGTCTTCATCGACGGGTGCTTCTGGCACAGCTGCCCGGATCATCTTCACCTGCCGAAGGCGAACGCCGACTACTGGATCCCGAAGCTCGCGCGGAACGTCGAGCGCGATGCGGAGGTGAGCACGGTGCTCCGCGACCTGGGCTGGACCGTGCTGCGGTTCTGGGAGCGCGAGCCGGCGCGGGAGGTGGCGGACCGGATCATCGCTGCGGTCGAGAAGGCGCGCTTGTCGGTGTCGACTCCGAGGGATCCCGACGACGCCGATCGGGGCAGCGGATCCCAGTAGCCCCGCCCCCCTTTCACCCCCACACGAGGGCTTACGCCCGAGAGAGCGCGCTCATAGCCTCAGGCGTCGTCACTCGACGACACCACCTGCCGCGTACCCCTTCGTCGTGGCACGCACCCGAGGAGCTCCATGCCCGACGTCCCCTCTGCCGCCCCCGCCGGCTGGTTCCCCGACGGATCCGGCCAGCTCCGCTACTGGGACGGCGCCGCATGGACGCAGCACTTCGCGCCGATGGTGCAGCCAGTCGCGCCCCAGGCGCAGGCGCCGAAAGACGCGGTGCTGGCCGCCGTCGCCGCCGCGCAGCAGGCCGAGCAGGCGAAGGCCGCTCGCGCCGCGGATGCCGCGCGGGTCCAGGCCGAGCGCGCCGCCGTCGCCGAGCAGCAGCGGGCCGCGAAAGTCGCACAGCGGGAGGCAGCGATGCAGGCCAAGGCCGCGGAGCGCGATGCTACCGTCCGAGCCAAGGCGGAGCGGATGGCGGCGACCATCGCGATCCCCGCACCGACGCCCGCGTGGCCCGCCCCCACGGCCGTCGGGGCGCCGGTCGCGCCTACGGCGTCGACCGCGGTCCTCGGCGACACCCGCCCGGGGATCCATCCGGCGGCGACCTGGATCGTCGCGTCCGTGGCCGCGCTCGTCATCCTCATCAGCGCAGCCGGTGGCGGATTCCGGGGCATGTTTGTGTCCCTCGGCTTGGTCGCGCTCGCGGCCGCCCTCTACACGGTCGTTTTCGGACGCCGCGGGTTTGTCCCCGCCCTCACCTCGCGTCCCCGCGGCACGGTGACCGCGGTCGGCGCCGTCCTGATGCTCATCGTCGGCGCTGCGCTGCCCGCAGGTGCTTCCGGTTCGGCTCCAGCGCCCGCGTTGGCGGCAGTCGCCACCGCGACCCCCAGCCCCACCCCGACGCCGTCCGCGAAGCCCACGCCGGTCGTCCACGTCGTCGAGGACGTCAGCGCGAAGACCGCGACGGATGCCCGCTCGCTGCTCCGCGAGGCCGGCTACGTCGTCCAGTACGTGCTCGAGTCGGGGGAGAAGACCAGCGTCACCGACGGCATGACCGTGAAGTCTCAGAGCCCGGCGCCGGGGTCGCGCGTCGACGGCGGATCCACAGTGACGCTCACGCTGCTGGCGCCCGCCCCGGAGCCCACCGTCGAGCCGACGGTCGCGCCGGCCCCCGCGCCCGCGGCTCCGGCTCCCGCTCCGAAGCCGGCCGCGCCGGCACCTGCGCCGGCCGCTCCGGCGCCGGCGGCTCCCGAGCCCGCGCAGCAGACCGGTGGCATCAACCCCGGCGGCTTCTGCTCTTCGGTGGGCACCGTGGCGCAGGCGGACAACGGACGCAGCTACAAGTGCGGCGGCAAGGGCCCGGACGCCAGCGGGAAGTACCACTGGAACACGATGTGACGGGACCTCACTCGGCGCCGCCTCCGCGTCGCTGGGCGGGGAGCGCGGCGGCCACCTGGCTGAAGTAGGGCTGCTGGCGCCACGCAGCCAGGTCGCCGACCACGTACAGCCGCCGACGAGCGCGGCTTACCGCGACGTTGAGCAGGTTGACGCTCTCCGCCGCCCATGCTCGTGCGCCGGGCTTGTCGGGATCACCACCGAGTACGAGCAGCACGACCTCCGCTTCGCGTCCCTGGGCGGTGTGGATGGTCCCTGCCGTCAGCCCCGGGTAGTCGTGCTTGAGAGCGCCGAGACGATCCGCGACCGAACGGAAGGGCGAGATGGCGATGATCTCATCCGCTCCGACGCCGAGCCCGAGCAGGTAGTCGATCGCGCTCCGGGTGCGCTGCAACTGCCCGGGCTGCAGGTGGCTGCCGGGAGTCGTCGCCGGCTCATCTGCCCAGTGGCTGGGCGTGATGCGAGGACCGTCGGGTCCGTCGAACCGGTCCGGAGGCGTCGCGTGTGACCTGTCGGGCACCGCGTGGAACATCAGTCCCGCGTACGCCATGCGATTGCAGATCGTGAACATCGGATCGTCGCACCTGCGGTGGACGCGCAGCGGTGCGCTCACCCACACGGTCTCGTCGCCCTGAGGCAGGGATGTGCCGAAGCGGGCCACCCGATCGGCGAGGGTCTGCACCGACGCACGAGGCGGGATCCACGCGGGAGTCACCCCATGCGCCTTCGCGAGCGCCCCGACGGTCTTCTGCGGCACGGAGATGATCGGCGGGAGCTGGAGGGGATCTCCGACCGCCACGACCCGTCGAGCCCGCCAGATCGAGGCGGCGGCGTGCTGCGGTGCTGCCTGGCCGGCTTCGTCGATGAGCAGCCAACCGAGCGCTTCGCGTCCGAGCGAGCCGAACATGCGGCCCGATGACGCGAACGTGGTGGAGATCGCGGGGACCACGAGGAAGAAGAGCTGCCACGCCGCCTTCAGCTTCTCGCTCTCGAGGTCGGCAGGAGAGCTGCCGGCCACTACCTGGCATGCGGCGCGCAGACCACGGACCATGGTCGACGCCGCGTTGGCGAGGAAGTCGCGGTGCAGATCCAAGGCCGCGAGGAACAGATCGGAGCGCGCCGCGTCGAGCGTCGCGTCGAGCCAGGGCGCGATCATCTCCCTCTCGTGATCCGCTCGGCCAGCCCCGGGGCGGGGCCCGGGCACGCGGGCGTCGTCCGCCTCGCACTCCTTCGTGGTCGTCGCCAGACGATGGCGAACCGCGGAGAGCTCCTGGCGGGCGGCACGCACCTCCTCCGCGGCACGTGCCCGGGCGACGCCATCGGCTTCGGAGCGTCGTCGCTCCTCGTCGTCGCGGGCCGCGGCCTGGTCCCGCGCGACCTCCAACGGCCGCAGCGCCAGACGCCACTCACGGACCGCGCGTCCGAGGGTGAACAAGGTCTCCCCGAGGCCCGGCTTGACGAGCACATGGTCCTGGATCCTGCCCGCCGCGCGATCGAGCGCCGCAGTGGCCTCCGCTCGTGCGACGGCATGAGCCGCGGACTCGGTCTCCACCTGCGCCGCCCAGGTCTCCAGGCGCACCACCGCGCCCGCGGTCGCGTGCTCCTGCTCCCTCAGGCGCGGGAGCAGGCGGCGTCTGGCGTCCGCCTCGCTCCGCTCGCGGATCAGGTCGTCGACCCTCCGCTCGGCGATCTGGAACGCACGCCGAGCGTCATCCCACGGACGGAACGCCTCCGACCCGTCCCTCCACTGGGTCAGCAGCTCCTGCATGCCCCGTACGGGCGCACGACCATCCGCCGCGCGCCCGTCGCTCTGCTCTCCGAACCAGAAGGAGGAGAAGAACGTGCTGCGGTTCTCCTTCCGCCCGAGCCTCGCCGCGACGAGTCCCCACGCCTCCGCGCCGTCGCTGTCCGAGGACGGCGTGGACGCGCCGTTCCTCCTCATGACCAGGGACGCGAGCTCACCGAAGTAGTCCGCCGATCCCTGCCACCTCTCGTCGATCGCGTCGCGTCCGGGGATCTGCGAGGAGATGTTCTCCACCGCGGAGTTGTTGGACGACGCCACGACCATCTCGAAGCCCGTGAGCTCGGGTCGGAGCTGCGGCACGGACATCCTGTGGCCCTGAGGTCCGTTCCACTGGTGGACGACGGACGTGAACGCGTCCTCGGGCTTCGTCAGGGCGGACAGGCGACGGGCGCGCTCGGTGACGTTGCCCGCCAGGATGTCGCGCAGCATCGTCGTCTTGCCCGTCCCGGGCGGGCCGTTCACCCCCATGAGGCCAGCCGTCGGCATCAGGTCGTGCAGCGCGAGGTCGACGGCGAACTGCTGGCTGGTCGCGAGCGGATGCGACGGCTTCGTGGGCCATCTGCCCTTCGGGAGCCGCTCGATCCCGGCGCCTGCTTCCATGGCGTCGATGTCCGCGACCACGTCGACGCGCCGATCCGCCGCCAGGTCCCCGTCGCCGGTGAGGTAGGCCGACAGGGCGGCTCCCACCTCGCCCTTGGCGACCTGCTCGGACACGGAGGTGAGGTCCTCGAGGTGGAAGCTGTTGAGGAAGTCGATCTCGGGTGCGCCCTCCGCGGTCCGGAGCGACATGGGGACGCTCTGGATCCGGATGGCGTCGGTCGCGAGGTCGGCATCGCCCACCAGTCCCGCCGAGGCATGGGCCAGCTGGAGGAGTCCGCTGAGGGCCTCATCGTCGAGGGGAGCGAGGCCGGCTTCCCCCGCCTCCGCACGCACACCCTCGTGCTCGTCGACCGCTCCGGTCCATGCCTCCGCCGCGCGGCCGAACCCGTCGATCCACTCCCGGCTCGTCGTAGCCGAGCTCGACAGGTGTCCGACCGCCCAAGAGGCCGACGACAGGATCGCGGAATCGGGGACGTACCTGCCGTCGTCGTCGACGAGCAGGCCAGCCGCCGCCGTCGTGCCGCCCGGGCGTTCCTGGTAGGCGTCGCGATCCTCGGGGAACAGGGCGTGCAGTCGCGCGAATGTCGCCTCGAGGGGATACGCACTGAGGTACACGGTGTGCCGCCATACGCGCTTCGAGCCGTGACGCGGAGGGGGCGGGGCCATCGTCTTCCACGGCAGGGGATCACCAGGACGCCAGGCCGTGACCCGGGCCTCGGAGGTGTCGGTCCGAGAGGTGATCGAGGGGGCCGCCTGCGGATTCAGCAGCTCCAAGAGCAGCCAGAAGCGCAAGGTGCGGAGCTGATGGTCCTGCGTGCGTCGTTCGTCCATTCGGACATGATCACGGATGGCCGCTGGCTCGGGGGCGCCGCACTCCGAGGGCGCGGCGCGTGGTATAGCGGCTACTGGTCGTGCCGGGCCGCGCGGAGATGCGCCGCCCGGCCACCCTCACCGCACCATCCGCACCGTGACCATCTCCGCCCCCTGGTACATCTGCCGCTCCACCCCGCCGTCGCGCGTGAACCCGTTGCGCCGGTAGAACGCCTCCGCGCGCGGGTTGTCGTCGGCGGCCCAGAGGTAGGCGGGGGAGTCGCCGACGGCTGCGTCGAACAGGGCCTGGCCGGCTCCCGAGCCGTGGGCGGACGCGATGACGTTGATCGCGTAGAGCTGGAAGGGGCGGGGCGGATCCTCGTCGCGCGCCGGTCCCGAGAGGGCGAAGCCGACGATGCGGTCGCCGATGAGCGCGACGAAGGGCGGCGCTGCGGACGAGGAGGTCAGCGTGCCGCGCCAGTCCTCGGCGCGCGCCGCGACGTCGAGCCCGTCGAGGTACGACGCCGGCAGCAGGTGCGCGTACGTCTCCTGCCAGGTGCGGATGTGGACCGCGGCGATCCCGTCGGCGTCGGCGGGCACGGCGGGGCGGACGGTCGGTGCGGCGGTCATGCCGACACGATACGGGTGCCGTCCGCCGTGGACGGGCCGTCGATGCGAGACCGGGCCGTCGATGCGAGACCGGGCCGGGAACGCGGACGGTCGCGGACGCATCGAGGGGCGGGGCGCATCCACCCCGCCCTCGACCACCCGTCGCTACCGCGCCGTCGCGCGCTCCCGCTCCCGGAGCTCGACCGCGACGGATCCGGCCGCGTCGTCCTCGCCGCGGGAGCCGGACCCGGACCCGGACCCGGCCCCGGACCCAGCCCCAGCCCCGGCCCCGGACCCGGCCCCGGACGCAGCAGCACCCCGCCGCCCCGCGACCGCCTCCCGCGCCGGATCCTTCGCCGCGAGCGCCGCCGCGATCGTCAGCACCGCGTACAGCCCGATGTACGCGCAGAGGATCCACGGGGATCCGCCGCCCCACTGCAGGAACAGCACGGCGAGCAGCGGCGTGAGGCCGACGGAGAAGATGCTGCCGACCTGGTAGCCGAGCGAGACGCCGCTGTAGCGGACGCCCGTCGGGAACTGCTCGGCGAACCACGCGGCCTGCGGGCCGTAGATCGAGTCGTGGAAGACGTTCATGCCGAGCGCGAAGACGAGCGGCAGGAGCAGCAGCGGGCCGGAGTCGAGGAACGCGAAGAACGGCCAGATGAGGATCCCGATGCCGGCCGCGCTCGCGATGGTGAGGCGGCGGCGGCCGACCCGGTCGGAGATCCAGCCCCAGAGCGGCGTCGTCAGCACGCTGAGCGCCGAGACGATGAGCACCGATGTGAGAGCGACGCCCGAGTCGCCGCGCTTCTGGGCGAGGTAGGACAGCGTGTAGACGGTGAGGATCGAGTAGAGCGCGGGCTGCACGAGGCGGAGGCCGGCGGTGATGAGCACGGCGCGCGGGTGCTTCCGCAGCACGACGCCGAGCGGGAAGCGCTCCACCTGCCCGGCGGCCTTGATGTCGCGGAACTCGGCGGCGTCCTCCACGCGGAGGCGGATCACGAGGCCCACGGCCACGAGCACGGCGCTGAGGAGGAACGGCAGGCGCCAGCCCCACGCGAGGAACGTCTCCTCGCCGAGGCCGAAGCGCGTGGCCGCGAAGACGCCGGTGGCCAGCAGCATGCCGCCCGCGGATCCCATCTGCGTGAACGCGCCGAAGAGGCCGCGGCGGTGGGCGGGGGCGTGCTCGACGGACAGCAGCGCGGATCCGCCCCACTCGGCACCCGCCGCGATGCCCTGCACGAGACGCAGGAAGACGAGGCCGACGACGCTCGCGAGGCCGATGGTCGCGTAGGTGGGCAGGACGCCGATGAGCGTCGACGCGATGCCCATGAGCACCAGCGAGTAGACGAGCATGCGCTTGCGGCCGATGCGGTCGCCGAGGTGCCCGGCGACGATCCCGCCGATGGGCCGCGCGAGGAACCCCACGCCGTACGCGGCGAACGACGAGAGCAGGCCGACCGCGGGCGTCTGGTTCGGGAAGAACTGGCTGCCGAACACGAGCGCGGACGCCGTGGCGTAGAGGTAGAAGTCGTAGTACTCGACGGTGGTGCCGATGAACGACGCCGTGAGGACGCGGCGTCGGCGGCGGGACACGTCGGCCGGAGCCTCGGGCGTGGCGGGCGAGGCGGGTCCGCCGGGCGGCGTGGCGGGCGGTGCGGCGGATGCGGCGGGCGGGGCGGTGGTCATGGCGTCTCCAGCGGTGCGGCTGCGGTGCAGGGGGAGGCCGGGCGGGGATCCGCTCGGGTGCCGCCCACCGTGGCCCGTGATCCCCCGCATGGGGAAGGCCCGCGGTCACGCCGCGTAACGCCCGCCGGTCACGGGACGTCACACGCGGAGGGGACTGCGGAGCGAGCCGAGCGCGTCACGGCGGACACCGCACCGGCGGACGCCCCGCACGCACGAGGGCGGTCGGCGGGCATCGCGCCCACCGACCGCCCTCGGCGCGTGGTGCCCCGTCAGTTCGCGACGGCCGCCGCCAGGTCGTACGCGTCGTGCTCCGTGCCCTGCCAGACGGGGCCGAGCACGTGGCTGCTGTCGCCGTAGTGCTCCGCGACGTTGGCGAACTGCGGGCCGTCGGCGGTGTCGCCCGCGAAGACGGGGCTGCCGGAGGATCCGGCGTTCATGTCGCAGGGGAGCGCGAACTCCTCCACGGACACGCCCTCGGTCAGGCCGCCGCACCGCTGCAGCGTCCGGCCGTCGAAGCGGCCCGCGGCCGGGTAGCCGTAGACCGCCGCGCGCTCGGCGTTCGACTGGTCGAACAGCACGGGCGAGGCGCCCACGACGCTCTGGATGTCGCGACCGGAGGTGTCCCGCTTCACGGCGAGGAAGCCGCTGTCGTCGAACTGGTCGTTCTCGTTGCGCTCGTACCAGCCGGAGGGGACGTAGCCGGTGATGATCGGCCACGCGCCGGAGGCCGAGGGCCCGGAGTCGAAGCCGGGGTAGAAGATCATGTGGTCCGAGAAGACCTGGTGCTGGGTGATGCAGTGGCCCGCGGTCGCGATGGTCGACCGATTCGCCGACTCGACCACGTTGGCCGTGCACGCGTAGCCGACTCCGGCCTGCATGTAGTACATCCGGCCGATGTGGGAGACCGGGGCCGCCGGGACGGCGCGGGCGGAGTCCGCGGCGGCGTCCGGGCGCACGGCGTCGGAGCGGGCCGCGTCGTCCGACGTGGCGGTGAGTGCGTCCGCGTCGATCGCGGCGGCGCGGCGTTCGGACGTCCAGAACGCGACGGCGTCGTCGGCCTGCGCGCTCGTCACGTCGACGGCGACCCGGACGGCGTCGGCCCTCGGCGCGATCGCGGTCGCGTGCTCGGCGGCGGTGGCCGACGACGCGGCGCCCAGGAGGGCGGCGCCGAGGCAGACGGCGGCGACGGCGGCGAGGCGCCGTCGGGCGGGGGGAGCGGTGCGGTGGGGCATGGGGATCCTCTCGGGAGCACTGGGGTGGGGACCGGGCGCGGACGGCGTCCGCGCCCGGTCGATGCGTCGTGGAGCCGTGTCGGCTCCGGGATCACACGGCGATGGCCGCCGTGAGGTCGTAGGCGGACTCCGCGTCGTCCTGCCAGAGCGGACCGACGTTGTGCGTCCCGTCGGACGACAGCTCGGCCACGTTCCCGAACTGCGCGCCGTCGGGCCCGTCGCCCTGGAGGATCGGGCCGCCGGACACGCCGCCGGTCATGTTGCAGGCGAGGTCGATCTGCATGGCCGAGGTCGCGTGGCCCGGGCCGGCGCAGCGCTCCAGCTCGCTCCCGTCGAAGGGGGGCCCGGCGGGGTAGCCGTACATGCTGGCCTCCTGCGCGGCCGGCTCGAAGAAGCGGACGGGGGACGCACCGGCGACGCTCTGGAGGTCGTCTCCCGCGGCGTCGTGGCCGACGGCGAGGAACGCCGTGTCCTCGGCCTGGTCGCCGTCGTTCCGCTGGTACCACCCGGTCGTGACGTTGCCGCCGACGACGGGGAACTCGCCGACGGCGGGCTGGCCCTCCTCGTAGCCCGGGTAGAAGACCATGTCGGTCGAGAACACCTGGTGCGAGGTGAGGCAGTGGCCGGCGGTGGCGATGGTCGACCGGTTCGCCGACTCCACCACGTTGGCGCTGCAGGAGAAGTAGTCGCCGTCCCGGTGGATGAAGAGGCGGCCCATGTGCGACACCGGCGCGATCCGCTGCGCGTTCGAGACGGCGGATGCGGCCGACGCGGCGAGCGCGTCGTGGGCGGGCGCGGATCCGCTGACGCCGTCGAGGTCGATGGCCGCGGCGCGACGCTCCGGGGTCCAGACCGCGACGGCGGACGCGGCCTCGGCGCTCGAGACCGAGAAGCCGACGGCCGACGCCGAGCCGGACGCGGAGATGGCGGCGACGGCGGGTGCCGTCGACTCGTGGGCGGACGCCGCGGAGGCGACGCCCAGGAGGGCGGCCGTGAGGCCGATGACGGCGACGGCGGCGAGGGGCCGGCATCCGGAGGGGGTGATGCGAGAGGGCATGGAGCATCTTTCGGAGAGGGCCACGGGCTCGTGGCGGAGACGACGCGGACGGTCGTCCGCGCCGTGATGCGGGTGGTGCCTGTCTCCTGGTGCGGCGATCCCGACGGCGGATGCCGGCGGTGGGGGACGACGTCGCCCGCGTGACGCGGAGCGCTCGTCGTCCCCCGTGCGGGATCAGGTCCCGATCGCCCCGGTGAGGTCGTGCGCCGACTGCGCCGCCGCCTGCCAGAGCGGACCGATGTTGTGGGTGACCGTGTAGTCGTACTCGGCCACGTTCGAGAACTGCGCGCCATCGCTGCCCGCGCCGGCGAAGATCGGGCCGCCGGAGACGCCACCCGTCATGTCGCACGCCAGGTCGATCTGCGCGGTGCCCGCTGCCGTGCCCGTGCCGATGCACCGGTCGAGGTGCTCGCCGTCGAAGCGCCCGACGGCGGGGTAGCCGTACGCCGAGACGAGCTGCGTGGCCGGCTGGTCGAAGAGCACGGGCGATGAGCCGACCACGCTGGCGACGGTGTCCCCGTCGCTGTCGGGCGCGACGGCCATGAAGGCCGTGTCCTCCGCCTGGTCGTCGTCGTTCTTCTGGTACCAGCCGGTGAGCACGTTGCCGCCGACGACGGGCCAGACGCCGTAAGGGGAGCCGCCCGACTCGTACTGCGGGTAGAACACCATCTTGGTCGAGAAGGTCTGGTCACGGGTGACGCAGTGCCCGGCCGTCGCGATGGTCGAGCCGTTCGCGGAGTCGACCACGTTCGCCGAGCAGAAGTGGCCGGAGCCCTCCTGCACGTAGTAGATGCGACCGATGTGCGACACGGTGGCGACCTGCTCGGCCTGGTCGTTGGTGCGCGCGGCGTCCGAACTCACGGCGTCCGATGCGGCGTCGCCGGAGCCGGAGTCCTCCGTCGCGGCGGCCAGGCGCTCGGGCGTCCAGTAGGCGACCGCGTCGGAGCCCTGCGCGGCGGGCACCGCGACGCGGACGACGGACGCGGACGCGTCCCGGTGGGCGGCGGACGCGGGTGCCGCGGCGCCGAGGAGGGCGGCGCCGAGGCAGACGGCAGCGATCGCGGCAGATGTTCGACGGTGCGAACGCGGGTGATGGGGGTGCATGAGGGACCTTCCTGGCGGGGGAGTGACGGCGCGGACGAGCGTCGGCGCCGGAGGGGGGCAGGTGCAGGTGCAGGTGCAGGTGCGGGTGCGGGTGCGGGTGCAGGTGCAGATGGAGAGGAGGGCACGGGCCGGGCGCCAGATCGTGGCCCCGCGTCCGTGTGCGCTGACGGTAGCGGCTGCTGGGGCGTTCCTGTGTGCGCGGTGCACAACTCCCATGTGACGGACCGCTACATCCGCCGGGCCCGCATTTCCCCACCCGTGCGACGCTGGGATCCCGACGAGAGGACCCCCATGCCCGACGCCCGGCCCCCGCTCCGCTTCGCCGCGTTCGTGATGAACACCGCGAGCCACATCCAGCACGGGCTGTGGCGCCACCCGTCGGCGCGGCAGCACGAGTTCGACGACGTGCGCCTGTGGGTCGACCTCGCGCAGACGCTCGAGCGAGGCCGCTTCGACGCCATGTTCTTCGCGGACGTGGTCGGGCTCTACGGTCCGGGCGACGGCGCCTACGACGTGAACGCGCGCGAGGGCCTGCAGTTCCCGAGCAACGACCCGTCGGTGCTGATCTCGGCGCTCGCCGTGAGCACCGAGCACCTCGGCTTCGCGTTCACGAGCTCCGTGCTCCAGGCGCACCCGTTCGACTTCGCGCGCAAGGTCTCGACGCTCGACCACATCACGCGCGGGCGCATCGCCTGGAACGTCGTGACGAGCGCGCTCGACGGCGCCGCCCGCAACTTCGGGCACGACGGCCTCGAGGACCACGACGCCCGCTACGCCTGGGCCGACGAGTACCTCGACGTCGTCTACAAGCTGTGGGAGGGTTCGTGGGACGACGACGCGCTCCAGCGCGACAAGGCGCGCGGGGTGTTCTCGGACGCGTCCCGGATCCACCGCATCGACCACGAAGGGCCGCGCTACAGGGTGGCCGGCCCGCACCTGTCGTCGCCGTCGCCGCAGCGCACGCCCGTGCTGTTCCAGGCCGGATCCTCGCCCGTGGGCCGCCGGTTCGCCGCCCGGAACGCGGAGGCGCAGTTCATCCTGTCGTCGACGCCCGAGAAGACCCGCGCCCTCATCGAGGACACCCGGGCGCTCGCCGTGGACGCCGGACGCCGGGCGGACGACCTCTCCTTCTGGCTCGGGCTCTCCTTCATCACGGGCAGCACGGAGGAGGAGGCGAAGCGCAACGAGGCCGAGATCGACGAGTACCTCTCGGCCGACGGGTTCCTCCTGCACTCCAACCTCGGCTTCGACCCGAAGACCGGCGAGCAGCTGGATCCGGCGACACCGCTCTCCGAGGTCGAGACGCAGGCCGGGCAGAGCCACCTGAACTGGCTGCGCGAGGCGTCGCCCGACCGTGAGCCGACCATCGCCGACCTCGCGCGGCTCTCCGCGAAGCTGCGCGGTCGCGTGGTGGGCACGCCCGAGCAGATCGCGGACGTGCTCGCGGGCTGGCAGGAGGCGGGCGTCGACGGCATCAACGTCATCAACTGGACCCTGCCCGGCAGCTACGAGGACTTCGTCGACCACGTGACGCCGGTGCTCCAGGAGCGCGGCCTCCAGCAGCGCGAGTACGCACCCGGCACGCTCCGGCACAAGCTCACGGGACGCGACCGGCTGCCGGAGTCGCACCCGGCGGCGGCCTACCGGGGCGCGTTCTCGTGACGGTCGCCTCAGCGTCGGGCTCCTCCACCGCCGAGCTGCGGGCCGAGTTCCTGCCGCTGTTCGACCGGATCCGCGAGGGCGCCGTCGCCCGCGAGCGTGCCCGGGAGCTCGCGTTCGACGCCGTCGCGCTGCTCCGCGAGGCGGGTTTCGGCGCGATCCGCCTGCCCGTCGCCGACGGCGGGCGCGGCGCGTCCCTGGCCCAGCTCGTGGAGCTCGTGGTCGAGCTGTCGGCGGCCGACGCGAACGTCGGGCACCTGCTCCGCGGCCACTTCGGCTACGTCGAGCTCGTGCTGCGCCGGCCGCCGGGTCCGGCACGCGAGGAGTGGATCCGCCGCATCGCGTCCGGCGCCATCGTCGGGAACGCCACCAGCGAGCAGACCGGGAACACGCTCGCCGACATCTCGACGACGCTCACGGAGCGCGACGGCCGCTGGCTCCTCGACGGCACCAAGTACTACTCCACCGGCACGCTCTACTCCGACTGGATCTACCTGGCCGCCGGTCGCGCAGCCGCCGACGGCGTCGAGCGCGTGACGCTCGCGATCCCGACCGATGCGCCGGGCGTCACCGCGGTCGACGACTGGGACGCCTTCGGCCAGACGCTCACCGCGAGCGGCACGACGACCTTCGAGGCCGTGGAGGTGGATCCGGCGACCGTCACCGCCTACCGCGAGGCGCCGCTGAGCCACATCCAGGCCTTCTACCAGCTGTACCTCGTGGCGGTGCTGGCGGGGATCGCGCAGGAGGTCGAGCGCGACGCGGTGGCCTTCGTGCGCAGCCGCACGCGCACCTACATCCACGCCACCGCGGCGCTCCCGAAGGACGACCCGCAGGTGCTCGAGGTCGTCGGCCGGATCTCCACGGCCGCCTTCGCCGTGCGCGCCACGACGCTCGCGGCCGCGTCCCTGCTCGACGAGGCCGTCGCGAGCGCCCCGCCCGGCGAGGCGCTCGACCGCCCGACGCTCGACGCCGCCGAGAACGCCGTCTACCAGGCGCAGGTGCACGCGGTCGACCAGGTGCCCGCCGCCGCGACCCTGCTGTTCGAGGTCGGGGGAGCGTCCGCCACCTCCCGCGAACGCGCGCTGGATCGGCACTGGCGGAACGCGCGCGTCGTCGCGAGCCACAACCCGGCCGTCTACAAGGCCCGCGCGATCGGCGAGTTCGCGGTCGCGGGCCGCGGGCCGGTCGGCGCGTGGGCGGCCTACGACAGAGTGGGCGCGACGCCCTTCCCGCGTTGACGGGGCCCCGCGCTGACGGGGCCCTGCGCTGACGGAGCCGGCCGGGTCCGCGGCGCCAGCACCCGCCGTCAGTGGACCGAGAAGCCGCCGTCGACCGCGATGGTCTGACCGGTGACGTACGCGGATCCCGGCCCCGCGAGGAAGACGGCGGGCGCCGCGAAGTCGGCGGGCGAGCCGTTGCGGCCGACCAGGGTGCGCGCTGCCAGCGCGGCGACCGTGGCCGGATCGGAGCTCAGCCGCTCGTTCAGGGCCGTGGGCACGAAGCCGGGGACGAGCACGTTGGCGGTGACCCCGTGGGCCGACCACGCCTCCGCCTGGGAGCGGGCGAGCGCCTCGACGGCGGCCTTCGACATCCCGTAGGCGCCGCTCGCGGCGAACGCGCGCTGCGCCTGCTGGCTGCTGACGTGGATGACGCGGCCGTGGCCGCGCTCCGCCATCGCGGGCAGGAGCCGCTGGCCGAGGACGAACGGCGCGTCGAGGTTGACGGCCATGGTGGCGTCCCAGACCTCCTCGTCGAGCTCGGCCAGGGGCGGGCGGAGGTTGATGCCGGCGCAGCACACCAGCACGTCCACATCGCCCGCCGCGAGCGCCCGGTCCGCGAGCAGGTGCGCGCCTGGCCGGGTCGAGAGATCGGCGACGATGCCGTCCGCCGCCCCGCCCCGTGCTCGGATCCCCGCCACCGCGAGGTCGATCGTGGCCTCGGTGCGCGCGGCGACGAGCACGTGCGCGCCGGCCGCGGCGAGCGCCTCGGCGATGGCCCGTCCGATCCCGGAGCTGCCGCCGGTCACCAGCGCCGTGCGTCCGTCGAGTCCGAAGAGCTGCTGCAGGTGCATCGGGTCAGGGTACGGTGCGCACGAGCGGCAGGAGGCGATCGCCTGCTGCTGCGCTCCCCGCGGCCGTCGTCGGCGCCGGCTTCCTCCTCAC
>NZ_JAQHYR010000016.1:0-25411 GCF_027858075.1 Clavibacter sp. CT19
GCCAGAGAAGCCCCCCGGCGCCACCTCTCAGGAGGGGGTCGGGGGCTTCCCTGCGCTATCGCATGGCCTTTGCCAGCCGGACAGCTGTCGGAACGATATCCAACTCAAGCCGGGCTAGCACTTCTTGGAGCACGGACATCACTTCACGTCCTGCCCATGCGCCGACCGTGAATGTGACGCTTATGACGGCATTCTCGGGTGCTTCGATCGTGTATCTCGTACCAACCGTCTGAGTCGTGCCGTCGGCAGTCGTCACGGTCGCCTCAACGCTCTCAATGAACCACGAGGGGCCTCCCGGTACTCGAAGCTCAACCGTGCCGGTTGTAGTTCGGGTTGACGCCTTGAGCTCGTCATTCCGAGCTCTGGTCAGCGTCGTGAGATCGGGATCATCCTTGAGCGGGTCCCACCACGAGCTGAAGTCGGCCGACCTGTGCCCCTTGGTCTCTTCGTTAATGCTCCGACAAACGTTCGCGAGCCTGTCGAGCACGTATGGCAAGAGCAGGTTGAAGTCCTTCAAGTTGGGGCGCATCTGAGCTAGTTGGTTCATCTGAAACTTGGCGTCGGCCAGCGCCATGTACGTGCGAAGGAGCTCCATCGTCAGACTTCCGTGCAGTTCTCGCCGTAGGACGGGTGGCCGGCGAGGACGAAGCTGGTGCCGTCGGCTTCCATGATGGACACGTGGGTCACGCCGGGGATGCCCTTCGCCTGCTCGCAGAGGCCGAGAGCCTGCAGTGCTTCGGGGCTGCCGTCGTCTCCGCGGGGGTCGACGATCGTGGTGTCGAGCTGGATCCGGCCGGGCTCGGTCTCGGTGGCTGCGGTGACGGATCCGCCCACGAGGGCCTGTGCCGCGGTGGCGATCTCGGAGTCGGCTGCAGGTGCGGACGTCGCGGGGGCTGACGCAGCGGGTGCGGCCTCGGTTGAGCATCCGCTGAGGCCAGCGCCCAGCAGGAGCGCGAGGACTGGCAGGGCGAGGGCTGTACGGGTCATGGGTCCTCCTGGGTCGCGCCGAGCGTACGGAGCCGAGAGGCGCCGGCCCAGCCCCCCGTTCGGGCGGTCGCGGGCACTGTCAGGGATGACTATGTTCGCGACATGAAGCAAGCAGCGCTTGAGAGCGTGTTCCAGAAACTCCTGTCGAGCTTCGACGACCCCTCCTTGTTGATGCGAGACATCGTGAGTGGCGGATCAAATGCAAGCCACCGCTGGCTGGCCCCGTTTCTGCACTCCGTGGCAGCCTCTGCTGTGGAATCGGGAGAGGTTCAGTACAGCAAGGCCGTGCTGTTCGGTGAGGACGACGCGGAGAAGTTTGAGGGCAAGGCTGTCATCATCACTTCGCATGTAGTCGTGTCCGGATACTTCGAAGCTAAGCGAACGGCTCCGAAGCCGGATTTTAAGGTCCATGCATGGAACCTCGCCGCGATTGAGCGTATAGATGTTGAAGCTGTCAATCCCGCGACAAAGGAAGGTTCGACGGACCCGCGCCAGCAAGGATCTGCGATCTTCACGCTGCATATGCCAGCAGGGGTTCTCGTGCAGGTTCCGCCACGTGGCGGAACGGAAGAGCTCTGGGAGCCGAAAGCGCTGCAGGTGATGCCCAAGCTCCTCGCGGGTTCGAACCGCTAGCAAGGTAGGAGACCGCTAGTCGCTGGCGTCGTCCCGTAGCCCCCATGGGTATCCGTTGCGCCACACGCGCCGTGGAGGCGGCAGGGCGTCCCGGTGCTGCAGCCACCACGCGAACGCCGCCTCGGCACTGCTGCAGGGCCCGTTGGAGCCGTCGCCGAGTCGTGGCGTGAGGATCCATCCGTCCCAGTCGAGGACGAGCGTCGCGAGGTAGCGGCGGGACGGCCAGCCGGTCGACCGGTCCTGGATGCTCGCGCCACCCGGCGACGTCCGGTACAGCGCGGGCCCGTCAGGATCCGTGCGAGGCGTCGTGTCAGGGGAGTCGCGGCAGACCTTGTTTGTCATCCCAGGAGGCTACGTACGGGCGTCGACACAGGAGCCGGCGGTGCGGATGTGCACCAATATGATGCGTCTCGTTTCGGGCACTCTGGCGGGATGTCCTCCCTCGAGACCATCATCCAGAAGGTCATCCGTCTGGAGCTGCGGAAGTAGATGCCCGGCATCGTCGCGCTCGCTCTCGACGAGGATCGCCGAGCGCACCCTGAGACAGAGCAGACGTCCGCCGGAGCCATGCCCGAGCGTATGAGCGTCAAGCAGGCTGCGGCGGCTGCCAAGAGGCGCGAGGCGAAGATCCGCATGGCGCTCGACGTGCCGAGCCGCACGGCACCCAGCGCGTCGCCCGCGGCGAGGGGATGATCGAGCACCAACGCCTCCGGGCATCCGGTCCACGTTGCCATGGACAGCGCATTTCTCACGCAGGTCGGTCCGCTACGGGCGCTCTGCCAGTCAGAGCGCAAGCTGTTCGCCGGCAGAGCGGCTCAGGCGCGCCCGGCGCTCGCCGCTTGAGCCGGTTTCGCTGCCCACATTCTGCCCACAATCCGTGCGCACACCTGGTCATCAACCAGGTCCCTGGGTGATCACATAAGACCGTACCTATGGGGCTCACCGCAGCCCTCGCCACCCTGTGGCGGGCACGCGTTCGACTGAAAATCGAAAGGTCCGCGGATCGACGCCGCGTCCAGGCACCACCCGCCGGTCCCCGTCACAGACGTGAGGGCCGGCGTCCTCGTCTCATGGCCGTCCGCCGTGCGCCGTTCGCCGATCAGGCGTCGTCGGCCAGCGCATCCTCGAACCGGGCGAGCACCGCGTCCGAGAAGAGGACGAAGCGCACGAGCTCGATCCCGTCGGCCGCTCCCTCCGCGACGGCCGTGCGCACCGCGGCGACCGCCACCCGCGCCGCGTCGTCGACCGGCCAGCCGTAGACGCCCGCCGAGACCGCCGGGAAGGCCACGCTCCGGAGCCGCAGGGCGGCCGCGACCTCGATCGACCGGCGGTAGGCGCTCGCGAGCACGGCCGTGCGGTCCTCGGACCGCGACCAGACCGGGCCGACCGTGTGGATCACGTGGCGGGCGGCGAGCCGGAAGCCCGGCGTCGCGACGGCGTCGCCCGCGGGCAGGCCGTCGGGAAGGTCGTCCGCGCGGATCCGGCGGCAGGCGGCGAGGAGCTCCGGGCCGGCCGCGCGGTGGATGGCGCCGTCCACTCCCCCGCCGCCGAGGAGCGACGAGTTCGCCGCGTTCACGATCGCGTCCACGTCCTGTCGGGTGATGTCGCCGCGCACGGCCTCGATGTCGGTCATCCGTCCAGCCTGGCCCGAGCGGGTCGGATCAGCGCGGGGCGGCCTCGGGCGCCGGGGCGCGGCTCGCCGTCAGCCAGCGCGGGCCCTCGAGCGTCCAGCGCAGCGGTGAGCCGAGGACGGCGGCGCCGATGACCCGGCTCGCGACCGATGCGCGGCAAGCCCAGCAAGCGAGAGCCTCGGGCATCTGCCAGGACATGCAGCGAGTGCGTGGAGTAGCAGTGAGGCCCTCCACAGCCGAAATCCGCTCTAGACGCTCTCAGCTACGTGGCGTACTTTGCAGTTGTAAGTGCAACCCACCTAGGGTGGTGTGACGCGGCCGGGTGCCGCCGACCTGAGAGACAACCACATGAACACTCTAAGCACTACTCGTGACCTACCAATCACACGCGACCTACCCGTGACCGGGGCTGTCAGGGCGGACGCGAAGGCTGTAGTCGACAAGGTGCAGGACCGATCGATGAAGATCGTGACCATCCTCCTCGACGATGGCGAGCAGGTCCACGTCCCGTCGCACCTAGCTCGGTTGATCGTCGACATCGTGGAGAGTGCCGCTACAGGTGCAAACCTCGCAACCTCATCCCTTCCGGATGAGCTGACGACCACTGTGGCCGCTGACATCCTCGGCGTCTCGCGACCCACTCTGATGAAGATGATTTCTCGAGGCGAAGTGCCTTCGAAAAAGGTGGGCAGCCACACGCGCCTGATGCGCGAGGACGTCTTACGATTCCGCCGCGATCGGTTAGAGAAGCGCGAGGTGGCCGTGACTGCGCTCATGGACGCGGGAGCCGGCTTCGACTGACAAGCGCGCCTGAGGGAGGTACTCTACCTCTGTGCAAATCCAACGCGTCTTCGTCGATGCAAACGTCATCTTCAGCAGGACGCAACGGGACTGGTTGTTCATGCTGCGCGTGGAGACGGCCGGCATGTTTCAGTTACACACAACGGAAGACGTACTAGCCGAGGCCTTTAGCAGCCTCCGGGACAGCTATCCCGACATGAGCGGCGGGTCTATCACGGCTCTGAGGAAGCGCCTGATTGCGGCCCTGGACGAACTGGTGCCGGACTTCGATACCGACGTTCCGTACACGGGAAAAGATCCCGATGATCTTCACGTCCATGCGGCCGCCCTGGCCTGTCACGCGCACGTGCTGTTGACCGACGACGACGGGTTCGACCCGTCCGACGAAGACCCTTACGAGGTCTTCAAGTGCGACGACTTCTTCATCCTGATTGACGATTCAGCCCCATGGATGGTCCAACGTGTGGTTCAGAAAATGAACGAGTACTGGTCCGGCAAGCCAGGCGGCGGCAAGGGGTCGCTTGCCAAGCGGCTGAGAGATGCTGACTGCCCTCAGTTTGCTGCTCGCGTGGACCGGCACCTGCGCACTATAAGCGGAGCAAAGCGCCGCTGAATCCGAAGGTTTGAGAGGACGCTAGGCCAAGCTGGCCCTGCCCACCCTCTGCCCGCTACGGACGGGCCGTGATATCGCCGCGCACGGCCTCGGGCGCCGGGGCGCGGCTCGCCGTCAGCCAGCGCGGGCCCTCGAGCGTCCACCGCAGCGGCGAGCCGAGGACGGCGGCGCCGATGAGCCGGCTCGCGACGACCACGGGCACGAGCAGCGCGATCGGCAGGATCGCGCCCCAGGCGTACGTGTGCTCCCGGAGCAGCGGCACCAGGCCCGCGAGCTTCAGCGCCGCGCTGAGCGCCGAGACCAGGAAGATGTGGAAGACGTACACGGGCAGGGTCTGCCGGCCCACCCAGCGGAGCGCACGCGACAGCGGGTTCGCCATGCCGGCCACGGCGAGCACCTGGTTGCTCGCGAGGAGCGCGACGCCGGCGATCGCGAAGGTCAGGACGGGCCCGTGCCCGGTCGCGCTGAGGAGCGCGAAGACGCCGGCGTACGCGAGGATCCCCGCGGCGGCGGTGACGAGGGTCGCGCGCCGCATCAGGGCGAGCCACGCGTCGCGGCCCACGACGCCGGCGAAGAACCAGACGAGGTTCGCCGCGACGGAGCCGGCCTTCACAGCGTCCAGCGGCTCGGTGAGCAGGCCCGCGGTGAGCGGCTTGAGGGCGGGCGCGGCGAGGGCGAGGGCCGCGAACGCGACGAGCGCCCACGCCCGATGCCGGCCGAGGAGGCGCGTGCACGCCCAGGCGATGACGAAGAAGACCGGCAGCGCCCAGAGGTACCAGTACGACGTCGGCAGAGCGACGCTCAGGAGCAGCTGCCCGGGCGTGGGGGCCTCGCCGCCGCCGCGCGCCTGCGGGACGAAGAGGCGGGCGAGGAAGAGGAGCGTCCAGATCGCGTAGACGGAGAGGATGCCGAGGGTCCGGCCGCGCGTCTGCGCGAGCGGGCGGCTCACGGCGCGCATCGCGAGGAAGCCGGAGATGAAGAAGAACAGGGGCATGCGGAGAGGCGCGAACGCGGCGCTCACGTCCCACCACAGGGCGGCGGGACCCTCGTTGACCTCGTTCTCGAACATGAGGGACAGGTGCAGCAGGACGACGAGCACCATGCAGGCGCCCTTGCCCGCATCGATCCACTCGAAGCGGGGGCGGGCGGCGGCATCGGGCGCGGACGCGGGACGGAGGGCGGAGTCCGAGCGCGCGCGGGAACGCGGGCTCATGGAGGGGAGGGCCATGGCTCATCTCTGGGGCGCCTGGGCGGGAGCGGGCGACACCTGCGGGCGGCGCGGGTTCGGGTCCGCTGATCGTATCCCCGGGTCGGCGGGTGCGGCCTCCCCCCGAGCGGGGCACGGGGATCCCCCGCGCGGACGACGCTGTCCGGCGGGCGGCGACCGGAACCGTTCGGGTCGGCTCCGGGCGCATCGGTCAGGTTCGGAAGCCGGGGGAACCCGGATGGGCCGATCCGCGATCGCCGGCCCGGGACGGCTCCCGGCGGCCCGTCATGTCCTGGGGCGCCCCGGCGCGGCCTACGCGGCGGCGGCGCGGGGATACTGGAGGTGTCGGTGATCCTCGCGGCCGGCGCCGACAGGAGTCCCATGGCCACGCCCGCATCCCGCCCCGCACCCGAGCGCATCGACGGCTACATCGCGCTCCGCAGCTACGCCGCCATCGGGGACGGGCGCACCGTCGCGCTCATCGCGGAGGACGGCGACATCGACTGGCTGCCCCTGCCCGACCTGCACACCCCGCCCGCGTTCGCGGCGATCCTCGACGCCCCGCACGGCGGACGCATCACCCTGCGACCCGACGAGGACTTCGAGGTCAGCCGCGCGTACGTCTCCGGCACCAACGTGCTCACCACCACGTTCACCACGGCGTCCGGCAGCGTGCGCGTCACCGATGCGCTCGTCACGGGCGTCGCCGGGCGGCTGCCGTGGGCGGAGCTCGGGCGGCGCGTCGAGGGGCTCACGGGCGAGGTCGCGATGAGCTGGCTCGTGGCGCCCGGCACCGCGCTCGCCACCTCGTCGCCGTGGGTGCAGTCCACGTACAACGGACCGGTGATCCGCGTCGACGGCGTGACGCTCGCCGTCGTCGGCCTCGACCACGGGCCGGCCGAGCCCGGCACCCAGTCGGTCTCGGGCGCGTTCACCACGGCGGAGGGGTCGCGGCACGTGATCACGCTCGTGGGCACCGAGCGGGAGCCCGTGCGGATCCCGAACCCGGAGATCGTGGACGAGGGCATCGACCGCACCATCCGCAACTGGGAGCAGTGGAGCACCGAGTTCCGGTACGAGGGCGAGTGGTCCGACCAGGTGCAGCGCAGCGCGCTGGCGCTGAAGCTGCTCGTGCACGCGCCCACCGGGTCCATCGCCGCGGCCGCCACCACCTCGCTGCCCGAGCGCATGGGCGGCGGCAAGAACTGGGACTACCGCTTCGCCTGGGTGCGCGACCTCGCGTACACGGTGAACGCGCTGGTGAAGTTCGGGCTCCGCGAGGAGACGCACGCGGCCGTCTCGTGGATGCTCCGCACGATCCGCGACAACGGCCCCGAGCTGCACGTCTTCTACTCGCTCGAGGGCGGCGTGCCCGAGGGCAGCTCGAACCCCGAGGTGCCGGGCTGGCGCGGCGTCGGCCCCGTGGTGGACGGCAACGACGCGCAGGCGCAGCTGCAGCTCGGCGTGTTCGGCGACCTCTTCGACGTCGTGCGCACCTACGTGCGCGACGGCAACGTGCTCGACGCCGACACCGGCCGCCTGCTCGCGACCTTCGCCGACCGCGCCTGCGACATGTGGCAGAAGCGCGACGCCGGCATGTGGGAGCTCGAGGACGAGCAGCACTACACGACCTCCAAGCTCGGCTGCTGGCAGGCGCTCGACTGCGCCGTCGAGCTGGCCGAGGTGGGGCAGATCCCTGGCGTGCCGGACCGGTGGCGGGCCGAGCGCGACCGGATCCGCGCCTGGGTCGAGGAGGAGTGCTGGGACGAGGGCCGCGGCGCCTACGTGATGCACCCGGGCAGCCAGCGGCTCGACGCGAGCATCCTGCTGCACTCGATCTCCGGCTTCGACCGCGGCGAGCGCATGTCCCGCACCCTCGACGCCCTCCGCTCGGAGCTCGGCCGCGGCCCGCTCCTCTACCGCTACTCCGGCATGCCCGAGGAGGAGGGCACGTTCACCGCATGCGCCTTCTGGATGGCGGGCGCGCTCGCGTGCGTCGGGCGCATCGACGAGGCCCGCGAGCTCATGGACCAGCTCGTCGAGCTCGGCAACGACGTGGGCCTCTACTCGGAGATGATCGACGCTGACGACCACGCGTTCCTCGGCAACCTGCCGCAGGGGCTCAGCCACCTGGCGCTCGTGAGCGCCGCGCTGACGATCGAGGAGCTGTCGGGCGGGAAGGCCCGCTCGACGCGGACGCCGCGCGCGAAGCGGTAGGTAGCGGGCGGGCGCCCGGCGACGTCGGCCGCGCGGGCGCCGACCCGGTCGGTGTCGACCCGGCGGGCTCCGTCCGGCGTCAGGCGCGCGGGCGCATCGGCCCCGCGAACTCCGTGCGGACGCCGCGGGAGAAGAGCACGGAGTCGGGCGCGCGGTCGACGATCCCGGGGAGCCCGGCGGCCGCGACCAGCTCGTCGTCGAGGTCCACCAGCTCGGCGCGCTCCAGGGTCCACGCGTCGTGCGTGTTCGGCCAGTAGCGCGTGACGCCGCCGCGGGCCACGTGCATGCCCCAGCGCGCGGTGAGGAAGTCGGCGAGCGGATCGCCCTCCACCTCCTCGCCGAGCGGACGGACGGAGATGCGGGACGACGGGCGCGCGCCCGTATGCCGGCGCGACGTGTACGTGACGACGCCGTCCTGCTCGGCGTGCGTCATCGACGCCCACATGTACGGGAGGCCGAGGCCGACGCGGGCGCCGATCACCGGCAGGAGCTTCGCGGCCTCGAGGGAGCGGAAGACCACGCCGCGGCGGCCGTCGTCGCCGACGCTGTAGAGCCGCACGTTGAGCTCGGCGAAGGTGCCGGCCCACGGGACGGCGGGCAAGGGCGGGAAGGCGCTGCGCGACAGGACGAACGGGATGAGGCCGACCCAGCTGGATCCGTCGTGGACGTCGGGGCGCGTGCCCGGCGGGAGGAGCGGGGCGACGAGCGCCGGATCCACGCGCCAGTGCACGAACGCGAGGTCGCTCCAGAGCTGGCGGATGACCGCGCGGCCGGGGAGGTCGGGCGCGGCGGCGGAGATCGGGTCCGCGGGGCGCCTCACGAGGCGCTCCCCGGGCGGCCGGCCTGGCGGATGACGTCGATGAGGCCGCGGCGCATCTCCTCGGAGCGGGCGATGCCGGGGACGACGTCGCGCTCGAGGTCCTGCGCGCGGGCCCACGCCTCGGCGCCGGCCTCGGTGCGGGCGACGACGTGACGGCGGCGGTCCCGCGGATCCGGCGCGCGCGACACGAGGCCCTCCCGCTCCAGCCGCTCGAGCGTGCGCGACATGGTCTGCGTCTCGACGTGCGCGGAGCGGGCGAGCTGGATCTGGCTGAGCGGCCCGTCCCGCAGCAGGTGCAGCGCGATGAGGCCCGCGTGCGTCACGCCGAGCGTGGTGAGCGCCTCCGCCCACGCGTGCTCGACCGCGCGCGCGGCCGTGGACAGCAGCCGGCCCGTGGGCCAGCTCGCGAGCTCGTCCTCGGCGGACATCCCTCCGGCCATGGGCGACACCTCCTGCTACAGTGATCGTCAGCAGGCTGACTATCTGCCTGCTGACAATCCCATCGTAGAGGAGCAGGCCGCATGGGCACCATGAAGGACGTCGTCCGTCAGATCGTCGTCATCTCGAGCATGGCGTTCGCCGTCATCGGCTCGGCGTTCGGCTCGGGCGCCTTCAGCGACCAGAGCATCCAGACCGCGTCGAGCGGCGCGCTCAGCGCGAGCTACACGCCCGTCGCCCCCGCGGGTCCGGCCTTCTCGATCTGGAGCGTCGTCTACCTCGGGCTCGTCGCGTACACGGTCTGGCAGGCGCTCCCCGCCCAGCGCGCCGACGAGCGCCAGCGCCGCGTCGGCTACCCGGTCGCGGTGACGCTCGTGCTCAACGCCGTGTGGATCCTCACCGCCCAGGCCGGCTTCCTCGTGCTGAGCGGCGTGGTCATCGTGGCGCTGCTCGCGACGCTGATGTGGGTCTTCCGCGCGCTGATGACGTCGCGCCCGCGGACCGCCGTCGAGGGCGTGGTGCTCGACGGCACGATGGGCCTCTACCTCGGCTGGGTGAGCGTGGCGTCGATCGCGAACATCGCGTCGATCCTCCGGGCCTCCGGCGTCGAGCCGGGCACGACCGGGCGCGACGCGTGGGCCGTGGCCCTGCTCGCGGTCGCGGGCGCTGTGGGCGTCGTGCTCGCGCTCCGCGACGGCGGGCGGCTCGCGCCGTCGGCCGCGATCGCGTGGGGCCTCGCCTGGGTGGCCGTCGGCCGCCTCACGGGCGAGCTGCTGTCGACGCCCGCCGCGATCGCCGCGATCGTGGCCGCGGCGGCCGTCGTGGTCGTGACGCTCGTCGCGCGCGGCCGCGCCGGGTGGACCGGCCGGGTCGCCGGTCGCCCCGCGGTCGCCGCCAGCTAGCCAGCGCGGGTCAGCCCGCCGCCGCGTCCCGGTACGCCCGGTCGGCCGCGTGCTTCGCGGCCACCAGGCGCGCGATGCGGCGGTCGGTGTCGGCGTCCGGACGCGTGAGCTCCGGGTGCGCGGCCCGGAACGCGACGATGCCGCGCACGGCCAGGTGGAACGGGATCCGCGGCTGGAACGCCGGGACGAGCCGCCGGATCCGGGTGGTGTCGAAGACCGCGCTGTGCGAGAGGTCGCCCACGACGAGCTCGGACCAGCCCCAGTCGGGCTCCACGACGGGGAACTGCTCGGCGGGCACGTGCGCGATGCGCGCCTCGACGCCGAGGGCGTCGGCGACGAGGTGGTGGATCCGGTCCCACGTCATCACGTCGTCGCTCGTGATGTGCAGCGCCTCGCCCGTGGCGCGCTCGTCGCCGAGGATCCCGACGAGGCCGACCGCGAAGTCGTCGGCGTGCGTGAGCGTCCAGAGTGAGGTGCCGTCGCCCGGGACCACGACCTCCTCGCCGCGCGCGATGCGGTCGACCACGGTCCAGTCGCCCGCGAGCGGCGGGCTCGCCTCGTCGTAGGTGTGCGACGGGCGGACGATGACGACGGGGAAGCCGCTCGTCGCGTGGTGCAGGAGGAACGCGTCCTCCATCTGGATCTTGTCGCGCGCGTAGGAGAGGAACGGGTTCGCCCGCAGCGTCGACTCGGTGATGGGCGTCTGCAACGCGGGCTTGCGGTAGATCGACGCCGAGCTGATGGCGACGAACTGGCGGGTGCGGCCGGCGAACACGTCGACGCGGCGGTCGGCGCCCGCGGCGTCGAAGGACAGGAAGTCGACGACGGCGTCGAAGGACCGGTCGCCGAGCGCGGCGCGGAGGGCGGCGGGATCCGTGACGTCCGCGACGAGCGGCGTGACGCCCGCGGGGAGCCCGCGGCCCTTCGCGTCGCCGCCGCGCGTGACGACCGTCACGTCGTGGCCCGCGGCGATGGAGGCCCGGACGCACGCGGCGCTGATGGTGCCCGTCCCGCCGAGGTAGAGCACGGACAGGGTGGCGGCACCTGGGGTCATGGGGTCCTCGTCGTCGAAGCGGGGGCGCCGGTCGGATCCGCGCCCTGCGTGCACGCTACGCCCGCGTCGGCCCCTCCCCACCCGCCGCCGAGGGGGAAAGGTTGCGGACATCCGGGGCGCGGTGGACGCCCGTCGCGCCGCCCGCGTAGGTTCCTCGCGACCGCACCGACGCACCGCCAGCGGCTCGCGTCGACCCGCCCGCGGCGGCCGTCGCCGGGCGCGTGGCGCCGACCCCACGAGAGGCACCCATGCCCGCGACGCCCGCCGACCGCCGACCGACCCGCATCCCCGACGCCCGCCGGGCGGAGGCCGTCATCACCGTCCGGGGCGCCGACGGGCGGCCGCTCGCCCACGCCGATGTCGAGGTGGAGCAGGCGTCGCAGGAGGTGGCGTTCGGCAACATCGCCTTCGACCTCATCCCGCTCGCGAACGGCGAGACGGATCCGGACGCCCCCGGCGTGGAGACCTTCGGCGGCGCCCGACTCGAGGGCCTCGAGCGGCTCGCGGAGCAGTGGCTCGCGCTCTTCGACACCGCCACGCTCCCCTTCTACTGGGGCCGGTTCGAGCCCGTGCGCGGGCGGCCCGACACCGCGCGCCTCCTCACGACGGCGCGCTGGCTCCGCGAGCGCGGCATCGCCGTGAAGGGGCACCCGCTCGTCTGGCACACCGTGACCGCACCGTGGCTGCTCGACCTCCCGCTCGACGAGGTGGAGCGCGTGCAGCGGGAGCGGATCCGGCGGGACGTCGGCGACTTCGCCGGCGTGATCGACACGTGGGACGCGATCAACGAGGCCGTGATCATGCCCGTGTTCGACCGCGAGGACAACGGCATCACGCGCCTCGCCGCCGACCGGGGCCGGCTCGCGATGGTGCGCCTGGCGTTCGAGGAGGCGCGCGCCGCGAACCCGGACGCGACACTCGTGCTCAACGACTTCGACCTCTCGCCCGCGTACGAGCGGCTCATCGAGGAGGTGCTGGACGCGGGGATCCGGGTCGACGCCATCGGGCTGCAGACCCACATGCACCAGGGCTACCGCGGCGAGGAGGAGGTGCTCGGCATCGTGGACCGGTTCGCGCGCTTCGGGCTGCCGATCCACATGACCGAGACGACGCTGCTGTCGGGCGACCCGATGCCGCCCGAGATCACCGACCTCAACGACTTCCGGGTCACGAGCTGGCCGTCCACGCCCGCGGGCGAGGAGCGGCAGGCGGACGAGATCGAGCGGCACTACCGCTCGCTCGTCGGGCACCCGGCCGTCGCGGCCATCACCTACTGGGGCCTCACCGACGACGGGATGTGGCTCGGCGCTCCCGGAGGCCTGGTGCGCGCGGACGGCACGCCGAAGCCGTCGTACGAGGCGCTCCGCCGGCTCATCCGCGAGGAGTGGCGGCTCGCACCCGCCACGATGCGGACGGACGCGGAGGGCCGCGTGCGCGTCACCGCGTTCGCGGGCGGCGTGCGGGTGGCGCACGCCGGGCGGGAGGCCGTGGTGCCCGTGGCGGCGGGGGCGACGGAGGCGGCGGTGACGCTGGGGTAGCTCGCGGAGCGGCCCGACCCCCGAAGGGGGACGGGCGACACGGCTCAGGCTGCGTTTAGCATTGCCGGAGTCACCACGAGGTGTTCTCCCGTCGTACCCGCGACGGTCACTCCCGGACGAGGCCCACCCAGCCGCCGCCCACCACGGAGCCACGCACCCGACGAGGTCTTCCCGGACCGCGTCGCACCCCGCACCACCCACCTGTAACCCGAAACGCAGGCACACACCCGATGAACCCGTCATCGGCGCTGGTCCGTACCCGACGGCCGCGCCTCCCCGCATCCGACCGACCCCGCATCCCCCGACCGCTCCCCGCGCTGCCCGCGCTCCCCGGCACGCGATGAGCACCACCCGGAACCGTCCCGCGACCCGGGGCGGCGGCACCCGCGTGCGCCCGGAGCGGCGTTCCGCGCACCGCCCGATCATCGGATCCGGCGTCGCGGCCGCCCCGCCGCTCACCCTCTCGGGCCGTCGCTGGGCGCGCGACTACCGCACCCGCCTCATCGCCTCCGACTGGGCGATCATCATCGCGACCGTGCTCGTCGCGCAGCTCACCCGCTTCGGCACGGGCGACGCGGCCGTCGACGCCGGATCCCTGCAGCTCGACTACGGCATCGTCTCGGTGATCGTCGTGGCCGCGTGGATCGCCGTGCTCGGCGCCTTCCGCACCCGCGACGCCCGCATCGTCGGGGTCGGCGTGGCGGAGTACAAGCGGGTCGTCAACGCGTCGGCCATCACCTTCGGGGCGCTCGCGATCGCGTTCCTCCTCCTCGAGGTCGACATCGCCCGCGGCTACGTCGTGCTCGCGTTCCCGCTCGGCGTGATCGCGCTGCTCGTGGCGCGGTGGAGCTGGCGCCAGTGGCTCATCCGCCGCCGGGTGCAGGGCGACCACCTCTCCCGCGTGGTCGTCGTCGGCACGCGCGCCGACGTCGAGGACGTGGCCGAGCAGATCCTGCTCCGCCCCGGGTCCGGCTACACGGTCGTCGGCGTCGCCATCGACGAGCACCTCGACGGCCTCGACATCGTCGGCCGCCGGATCCCCGTCGTCTCGGACCTCGGCTCCGTCGCCGCGGCCGCCTCCCGCACCGCCGCCGACGCCGTCATCGTCGCCAGCCAGCCGCGCGCCGGCAGCAACGCGGTGCGCACGCTCGGCTGGGAGCTCGAGGGCTCGTCGATCGAGCTGGTGCTCGCGTCGCGTCTCACCGACGTGGCGGGCCCGCGGATCCACTTCCGCCCGGTGGAGGGCCTGCCGCTCATCCACGTGGAGATCCCGCAGTTCGAGGGCGGGAAGCACGTGCTGAAGCGCGCGCTCGACATCGCGGTCTCCGGCCTCGCGCTCGTGGTGCTCGCCCCCGTGATGCTCGTCATCGCGGTCGTCGTCCGCCTCGACAGCCCGGGCGGTGCGATCTTCCGCCAGGAGCGCGTCGGCAAGGCCGGTCGCGAGTTCCACATGCTCAAGTTCCGCTCGATGCGGGCCACCGCGGAGGCGGAGCTCGCGGCGCTCGCCGCCGCGAACGAGGGAGCCGGCCCGCTGTTCAAGCTGCGGGAGGACCCGCGCGTCACCCGCGTGGGCGCCGTGCTCCGCCGGTACTCGCTCGACGAGCTGCCGCAGCTGTGGAACATCCTCGTCGGCGACATGAGCCTGGTGGGCCCGCGCCCGCCGCTGCGCCGTGAGGTGGAGGGCTACGAGAGCCACGTGCACCGCCGTCTGTTCATCAAGCCGGGCCTCACCGGCATGTGGCAGGTGAACGGCCGGAGCGACCTGAGCTGGGACGAGAGCGTCCGGCTCGACCTGTACTACGTCGAGAACTGGTCCCTGACCGGCGACGTCATGATCATGTGGCGCACCTTCCGGGTGCTCACCCGACCCGTAGGGGCGTACTGAAATGTCTGTCATCGAACCGCGTCGACTCCGCATCGCCATGGTCGGGACCCGGGGGGTCCCCGCCGCGTACGGCGGATTCGAGACCGCCATCGAGGAGATCGGGCAGCGGCTCGCCGCCCGCGGCCACGACGTCACCGTCTACTGCCGCTCGGCGAACCGCTCGCGCCCGCGCACCCACCTCGGCATGACGCTCGTGCACCTCCCCGCGCTCAAGACCAAGTCGATCGAGACGCTCAGCCACACCGCGCTGTCCGCGATCCACCTGGCCCTCGGCAGGCGCCAGGACGCGGCCTTCGTGTTCAACGCCGCCAACGCGCCGTTCGTGCCGATCATCCGCTCGCGCGGCACGGCCACGGCCGTGCACGTCGACGGCCTCGAGTGGAAGCGCGGCAAGTGGGGCCGCATGGGCAAGAGGTACTACCGCGTCGCCGAGCAGATGTCCGTGAAGGGCGCCGACGCGCTCATCTCCGACGCGCAGGGCATCGCCGACTACTACGACCACGAGTTCGGGATCCCGACCGAGCTCCTCACCTACGGCGCGAACGTCCTGCGCGATCCCGCGAGCGACCGCCTCGCCGAGCTCGGCCTCGAGGCCGGCCAGTACCACCTCGTCGTGGCGCGCTTCGAGCCGGAGAACCACGTCGACGTCATCGTCGACGGGTACGCCGCGTCCGACGCGACCCTGCCGCTCGTCGTCGTCGGATCCGCGCCGTACTCCGCCGCGTACACCGACCGCATCGAGCGGGTCGCCACCGCCGACCCGCGCATCCAGCGCCTCGGCGGCGTGTGGGACCAGGAGCAGCTCGACCAGCTCTACGCGCACGCGCTCACCTACATCCACGGCCACTCCGTCGGCGGCACCAACCCGTCGCTGCTGCGCGCCATGGGCGCCGCGACCGCGACGCTCGCGAACGACAACGTGTTCAACCGCGACGTGCTCGGCGAGGACGGCCGCTTCTGGTCGGACGCCGCCGGCGTGGCCGCGCTCGTCGAGGGCGCCGAGGCCGCCGCGGAGGAGGCCGTCGCGATCGGCCGCCGCCTGCAGGAGCGCGCCGAGGAGACCTACGACTGGGACGCGATCGCCGACGGCTACGAGGAGCTCGCGGCCCGCATGACGCGCGGCTACTCGACGCACGGGATGAGCCGCGGCGTCCGCTCGGCCACCCGCTGGGAGCCGGAGCTCCGCGCGACCGACGCGAGCCGCACCTCCTTCCTCCTGGAGGAGAGCCGATGAGCGCCCCGACCGCGACCGACCCGCGCGCCGAGTCCTACGCCGACGTCGTCCGCCGCCTGGCGAGCGCGCAGAAGAAGGCCGCCCGTGGCGCGCCCGCGTACTCGATCCGCGTCAACCGGCCGGCCGGGCGGCTGCTCGCCGCGTGGGCGTACCGGGCGGGGCTGACCCCGAACCAGGTGACGGGCATCAGCGCCGCCTTCACGTTCACCGGCATCGCCCTGATCGCGCTGGTGCAGCCGGCCGCCTGGCTCGGCATCGCCGTGTGGCTGCTGCTCGCGGTGGGCTACGCGTTCGACTCGGCCGACGGCCAGGTCGCCCGGCTCCGCGGCGGCGGCTCGCTCGCGGGCGAGTGGCTCGACCACGTCGTCGACTGCATCAAGATCTCGTCGCTGCACCTCGCGGTGCTCGTGTCGATGTTCCGCTGGCCCGCGACGGACGCCGACGCGTGGCTCCTGGTGCCCGTGGCGTACGCGATCGTGGCCGCCGCGAGCTTCTTCGCGATGATCCTCAACGACCAGCTGAAGCGCGTCCACCGGGTCTCCGGCGCCCCGGCACCCGAGGCCGGGCGCTCGACCCTGCTGCGCTCGCTGCTCGTGATCCCCACCGACTACGGCTTCCTCTGCATCGTGTTCGCGCTGCTCGGGGCCCCCGTGGTGTTCCTCGCGGTCTACGCGCTGATGATGCTCGCCAACGCCGGGCACCTCGCGCTCGCGTCGGTGAAGTGGTTCCGCGACATGGGCGCGCTCGACGCGCGCCGTGCCGAGGCCGCCGCGTCGGCCGCGTCCGCCGCGTCGGCCGCTCCCGCCGGTCCCGCCGCCTCGGCCGGTCCCGCCGCCTCGGCCGGTCCCGCCGCCTCGGCCGGTCCCGCCGCCCGGGTGACCGCGTGACCGCGCCCGCCGACGTCCACCGGGCGCTCGCCGAGGCCGACGAGGCGGAGGCGGACCTCCGCGGCCGCACGATCCTCGTCGCCCACCCGAGCGCCGAGCTGTACGGATCCGACCGGGTCCTGCTCGAGAGCGTCGCGGGCCTCGTGGCCGCCGGCGCCCGCACCATCGTGACCCTGCCGTCCGACGGCCCGCTCGTCGACGCGCTCACCGGCGTCGGCGCGGTCGTGCACCACGCGCCCACGCCCGTGCTCCGGAAGGCGATGCTGCGCCCGCGCGGCTTCGCGTCGCTCGTCGGCCAGTCGGCGCGCGGGCTCACCGCGGGCATCCGGCTCGTGCGCCGCACCCGCCCCGACGCCGTCTACGTGAACACCGTGACGATCCCGCTGTGGATCCTCGTGGGCCGTCTCACGCGCCGCCCGGTCCTGGCGCACGTGCACGAGGCCGAGGGGTCCGCGTCGCGCGCCGTCGGCACCGCGCTCGCCCTCCCCCTCCTGCTCGCGACGCGCGTGGTGGCGAACAGCCGCTACAGCGTCGAGGTGCTCGGCCGCGCCCTCCCCCGGGTCGCGCGTCGGGCCGTGGTCGTGCACAACGGCGTGCCCGGCCCCGCGGCTCCCGTCCCCGCCCGCGACGCGCTCGACGGCGGGCTGCGCGTGCTCTACGTCGGCCGGCTCTCCGACCGCAAGGGCGTGGACGTGGCCGTCGAGGCGATCGTCGAGCTCCGCGACCGCGGCGTGCCTGCCACGCTCGACGTGGTCGGGGCCGTGTTCCCCGGCTACGAGTGGTACGAGGAGCAGCTGCGCACCATGATCCGCGTGCTCGGGCTCGACGCGCTCGTCACGCTGCACGGCTTCCACCCCGACGTCACCCCGTACATGGCCGCCGCCGACGCGTGCGTCGTGCCCTCCCGGGTGGACGAGCCGTTCGGCAACACCGCCGTCGAGGCGCTGCTGGCCGCGCGGCCCGTGGTGGTCAGCGACACCTCCGGCCTCCGCGAGGCCGCGGGCGGGTACGAGTCGGCGCGGCTGGTGCCGCCGTCGGACCCGGCCGCGCTCGCGGACGCCCTCCAGGACATCGCGTCGGACTGGGACGCGTACCGCGCCCGGGCCGCCCGCGACCGCTTCCGCGCCGAGCACCGGCACGGACCAGCGCTCTACCGGCAGCGCATCGCGCGGTCGGTGGCCGGGATGCTCGGCGCCGCCACCCGGCGCTGAGCGCGCGCCGGTCCCTCCCGCAGGGGCGGGCCGGCGCCCGCCCACGCCCGCCGGGAAGCGGGCCGCACGCACGACCACGACACGACCACGACACGAGAGACAGGGGGGCGGGCACATGGATCCGCACGACTACTGGACAGCGCTGCGCCGACGATGGATCTCCATCCTGGCGCTGACGCTCGTCGGCGGCGGCGCCGGGTACGGCTACGCGACGACGCTCGCGCCGAGCTACCGCTCCACGAGCAGCGTGTTCGTCTCGAGCACGCAGGGCGCCACGACGACCGAGCTCGTGCAGGGGTCGACCTTCTCGCAGAACCTGGTGCAGTCGTACGCGCAGCTCGCGACGACGCCCGCGGTGCTCGCGCCGGTGATCGCGCGCCTCGGCCTCGACACCACGCCGAACGCCCTCGCCCGCGCCGTCACGGTGGACACGCCCCTGAACACGGTCATCATCGACGTGTCCGTGACCGACGGCTCACCCGAGGAGGCCGCGCGCCTCGCCGACGCCGTGAGCGACTCGCTCGCGGACGTGGCGGGCGGCCTCGCCCCCGCGACCGGATCGGGCGACCCGTCGATCTCGCTGACGACCGTCGCCGAGGCCCAGGTGCCCCGCGCGCCCGTCAGCCCGAACACGCGCCTCATCGTGCTCACCGGGCTCCTCGCGGGCCTCGCCGCCGGGGTGCTCCACGCGCTCGGCCGGCAGCTGCTCGACACGCGGATCCGCACCGAGCGCGACGTGGAGCGCGTGACCGACGCGCCCGTCATCGGCTCCGTGCAGCGCCGCGAGCGCGGTGCCGGGATCACGCTCCTGGCGGCCCCGCGCAGCTCGGCCGCCGAGGGCTACCGCCGGATCCGCGCCAACCTCGAGTTCGCCGACGTCGACACCCCGATCCGCTCCCTCGCGATCACCAGCGCGCTCCCCGGCGAGGGCAAGACCACCACCGCCGTGAACCTCGCCCTCGCGCTCGCCGAGCACTCGACGCGCGTGCTCCTCGTGGACGCGGACCTCCGCCGCCCGACCGTCGCGCAGACGACGGGGCTCGAGGGGGCCGTCGGCCTCACCACGGTGCTCGTCGGCGGCGCCAGCCTCGACGACGCCGTCCAGGGCTGGGCGGGCGGCGTCGACGTGCTCGCCGCGGGCGCCGTGCCGCCGAACCCGAACCAGCTCCTCGGATCCGCCGCGATGGCCGCCCTCATGGCGGAGCTCCGCGGGCGGTACGAGTACGTCGTGCTGGACACGCCGCCCATCCTCCCGGCCGCCGACGCGCTGACGCTCGCGCACCTGACGGACGGCGCGCTCCTCGTGACGCGCGTGCGCGCCACCCGGCGCGGGCAGCTGGCCGAGGCCGCCGACGCGCTCGACGGCGTGCACGCGCGGACCCTCGGGGTCGTGCTCACGCGCGTCGCGCCCGCGCGCCACTCCTCCTACTACGGGCCGGATGCGGAGACGGGGGCCGAGGACCTCGTGCCCGTCGCCCCCGCCGCCGTCGCGACCGACGCGTCGCGCGGCGTGCCGCTCGCGCCGGTCGTGTCCGCCCACTCGGTGACCGCCCGCACCGCCGGCACCGACGCGACGGAGGGCGCGCCCGGCACCCGCGCCGGCGGCAGCCGGACCCACGCGCGATGAGCGGCCTCCGCGTCCCCGCGCTCCGGTCGACGCGCGTGCGGCTCTACGAGTCGCTGCGCACCGCCCACCTGGAGCGCGCGCACGAGCTCGCGCCCGCCAGCATCGTCTACCGGGTCACGCGGTACGACTTCGACGCCGACCTCGCGCAGGGCCTCGACCTCGTGCAGGCGGGCCGGATCCGCACGGCGCTCGTCCTCCTGCGCTCCGACGTGCGGATCCTCGAGGTGAACGAGCCCCTCATGCTCTCGAGCCTCCCGGCCACGGCCGCCGCCCTCGCCGCCGTGGGCGTCCGCCGCCTGGTCGGCGGGCCCCGCGTCGAGGTCGTGACGTACGCCATCGGCAACGCCGACCCGTTCCCGGCGCCCGTCGGAGCGCGCCTGCGATCGCGCGTCCGTCGCGCGGGCGAGCGCGTGCTCGCCCGCGCCGTGATGCGCCGCGTCGACCGCGTCGTCTACGGCACCGACGGCGCGCGCGACACCTACCTCGCCGTGCTCGGCGGATCCCGTCCCGGCGTGCCCGCCGCGCTCGTGCCCGCGCTGCCCGCGCGCCACGACCACCGGAATCCCGCGCCCGTCGCCGACAGCGCCGTCTTCGTGGGCGCGCTCAGCGAGCGCAAGGGCATCCGCGTGCTCCTGGCCGCCTGGCCCGCCGTGCGCGCGGCCCGCCCCGGCGCCGTGCTGCGCGTGCTCGGCAAGGGCCCGCTGCAGGAGGAGGTCGAGCGCGCCGCGGCCGCGGATCCCAGCATCGTGCTCGAGGTCGACCCCGGCCGCGACCGGATCCACGCCGCCCTGCACGCCGCCTCCGCGCTCGTCCTCCCCTCGCAGCCCAGCCCGACGTGGCGCGAGCAGGTGGGCCTGCCGATCGTCGAGGGCCTCTCGCACGGCTGCACGATCGTGACCACCGAGGAGACCGGCCTCGCGCCGTGGCTCCGCTCGCGCGGGCACGGCGTCACGACCGACCCCTCGTCCCCCGCCGAGCTCGCCGCCACCCTCGCCGCGGTGCTCGGCCACCCCGTCGACCCCGCCGCCGTGCTGGCCGCGCTGCCCGCGCGCGATGGGCGCCTCGCGGCGGACGACGTGCTGTTCGGGACCGCGCCCGCCTCCGCTGCCGCTGCCGCTGCCGCTGCCGCCGCCCGCGTCCCGGAGCGCGCGTGAGCGGCGGGCGCGGCGCGACCGGCCGCCGCACCCCGTCGCTCGCCTCCGCCATCGGCTCCACCGCGGCCGTGAAGGTCGGCGTCATGGCGCTCTCCGGCGTGCTCGGGATCCTCACGAGCCGCATGATCATCCAGTCCTTCGGCACCGACGCCTACGCGCAGTACGGCCTGCTGAGCACGTTCCCCACGCTGCTGCCGTTCGCCGACCTCGGCATCGCGGCCGTCGTGATCAACGCGGTGTCGGGGTCGAGCGCCCCGCGCACCGACGACCACGTGAAGCGCGCCATCGTCACGGCGTTCCGCATCCTGCTCGTCTCGGGCGGGATCATCGCGCTCGTCTCCCTCGCGATCACGCTGCTCGGCTGGTGGCCGGCCCTCCTCGGCGAGGGGCTCATGTCGGGCGGCGACGAGATCGCGGCGTTCCTGTGCCTCGCGGTGTTCGGGCTCGTGATCCCGCTCACGGTCGGCCAGCGGATCCTCGTGGGCCTCAAGATGACGAACGTGCAGGTCGCCAGCCAGGCGGTCGTGGCGCCGCTGATGATCCTCGTGATCGGCGCGTTCGTCGTGCTCGCGGTGCCCGCCGGGACCTACCTCGCGGTCGTGTCGTACGGCGCGAACGCCATGGTCTCGGTGATCTGCCTGGTGGTCGCGGCGCGCGCCCTCCGCCCGCAGCTGGGCCAGGCCGTGCGCGCCATCCCCCGCATCCGCAGCTACCCCGGCGTGCCCGCGATCGGCCTCGCCTGGCCGATGCTCGTGCAGATGGTCGCGCTGCCGGTCGCCATGCAGACGGGCCGCCTCCTCCTCAGCCACCTGGCCGGGCCGGACGAGCTGGCGCAGTACAACCTCGCGTCGCAGCTGTTCGGCATCGTGCTGCAGACCATCGCGGCCGCGGGCCTCGCGCTCTGGCCCGTGTACGCGAGCGCCCGGTCGGCGTCGCGCGTGGAGTCGCCCGCGGCGCCCACGCTGTGGTTCCTGCTCGGCGGCCTGCTGCTCGGCGGCGCGCTCGCGGGGGCCTCGCCGTGGATCGCCGCGTTCGTCTCCGGCGGCGCGATCACGCTGCCCCTGCCGCTCGTGATCGCGTTCGTCGTGTTCGTGGCGCTGCAGGCCGCGAAGTACCCGGCCGGCATGTACATGACGGACAAGCGCGGGCTGGTGTTCCAGGTCGTGCCCGTGCTCGTCATGGTGCCGCTCAACCTCGGGCTGTCCTGGTGGATGATCGGCGTGGCCGGCGCGGCCGGGCCCGTCATCGGCTCGTGCGTCGCCGTGGCGCTCTGCCAGGTGATCCCGAACCTCGTCTACGTGTCGCGGGACCTCACGCGGCGTCGCGCGGAGGCGGCCGCGGTCGCCGACGGGTCGCGCGACGAGGAGGGGGACGACCGCGACGATCCCACGGTCGACGCGGAGTCCGCCACGGCATCCCGCACCACGAGCGCGGGCTCGCCGCTCTGACCCGGGCGCCGGCGCGACGGCGCCCGCCGCCGGATCCGCGCCGCGGCCCGCCGCACCCGACCGCACCTCCCGAACGCCCCGCCCCGCCCCGCCTGAGAAGGACACGATGCCCGCCTCCCGCCCCCGCCCCGCCGTCGAGGTCCTCTTCCCGGTCGAACGCGACCTGCCCCGCTGGCGCGCGCGCCACGCGGCCGACGAGGTCCCCGGCGAGTGGCCGTACGGGCTCGACGCCCTGCGCTCCCACGACGCCGACGTGACGATCGCCGCGCTCCGGGTGCCCGGCCGCGTCGACGCGCTTCGCGACCGGATCCCCGCCCTCCGCCGCCGCCCGGCGCGCCCCGCGGATCCGGCCGCCCGCGACATCGGCATCACCTGGGATGAGAACGCCGCCCGCCGCATGCTCCTCACCCGCCCGCACCGGGAGATGTACACGGGCGTGATCTGGGTGACCGACATGCTCGCCCGCGGCACCGGCGGCGACCTCGGCCGGATGCGCGACGTGCTGCGCCGCATGGACGGCCTCTGGGTGCTCAGCCGCGGCCAGGTGGATCCGCTGCGCGAGTTCGTCGGACCCGACGGCCCGCCCGTGCGCTTCTGCGCGTTCGGCGTCGACGAGTCCTTCTACCCCGCTCGTCCGTCGGCCGACCGCCCGTGCGTCGTCAGCGTGGGCGGCGACCGCGACCGGGATCCCGCCACGCTCTTCCCCGCGCTCGCGCGCGTGCACGCCGCGGTGCCGGAGGCCGAGATCGTCGTGCAGAGCGCCTCCGACCTGCCCGCGCCGGAGGGCGTCCGCAAGTTGCCGTACTTCACGCACGGCGAGCTCGCCGACCTCTACGCGCGCGCGAGCGTCGTCGCCGTGGCCACCCGCGACAACCTGCACGTGTCGGGCATGACCGTGAGCCTCGAGGCCATGGCGACCGGACGCCCCGTGGTCGTGACGGGCACGCCCGGCACGGACGACTACGTCGTGCCCGGGCGCACGGGCGTCATCACCCCCGTCGGGGATCCGGAGGTGATGGCGGACGCCGTGATCGGCCTGCTCCGCGACCCGGCGCGCGCCCGGGAGCTCGGCGCCGCGGGCCGCCGCGAGGTGGAGGCGCGCCTCACGACGCGGCACCTCGTGGCCGGCCTCGCCGACCTGCTCGAGCTGGGGCCGGCCGCACGCGGCTGACGCGCCCGGGGCGGGCGCGCCCCGGGATCAGCCCCGGCCGGCCCGCCGCCGCAGCTCGGCGCGCGCGATGCGGTCCCCGTCGCGGAGCCCCCGGAGGCCCGCCGTGAGCGGCGCCCGCGACGCGAGCAGCTGCCGGCGCCCGCCCTGCAGCAGGATCTCCCATGCCACCCGCGGCGCGTTCCGCCGCCAGGCGCGGAGGTCGGCGGTGTCGAGGTGCCGCGCGGCGAAGAGCATCCGGTTGCGGATGTTGTGGAAGTAGTAGACCGGCGACTTCGCCTGGCCCGCGGACTGCCCGGCGGCGCCCTGCGTGCCGCCCTCGGCGTGCACGGCCTCGACCTCGTCGAGCAGCGCGAGCCGCCCGCCCGCCGCGACGACCCGGTGGGACAGGTCGACGTCCTCCCAGTACAGGAAGTAGGCGTCGTCGAACCCGCCCGCCCGCTCGAACAGCGCCACGGACAGCAGCAGGCACGCGCCGCTCAGCCACGGCTCGATGCGCCGGGCCGTGCCCTCCACCCGGCGGCGGCGAGACCGGATCCGGCCGTCGTCGAGGTAGAGGTCGCTCCCGGCGGACCACAGCGACCCGTCCGGGCGGAGGATGCGCGGCGCGACCATGGCGTCGTCGTCCGCGATCGACGCGGCCAGCAGCGCGGCCACGGCGTCCGCGGCGATGAGCGCGTCGGGGTTGAGGAGCAGCACGTGGCTGCGGCCGATCGCGGAGGCCCGCGCGACCCCGCGGTTCATCCCGGTGCCGAAGCCCTCGTTGCCGTCGGGCAGCTCCAGGTGCCAGCCCTCGGCGTCCGCGAGCCGGGTGACGGCCGCGCGCTCGGCGCCGGTGCTGAGGTTGTCGACCACCACGACCGCGAGCTCGGGACGGGCGCGCGACAGGGGCGCGAGGTTCGTGGCGAGCAGGTCGTGGGAGCCGTAGTTGACGACCACGACGGCCAGCGGGGCGAGGGACGCGAACGTCATCGCGGGTCCTTCCGGGTCGGCGACCCGGGGCGCACGCGCGCCGGGGTCGCTGGGATGATGGGGGGATGAGCTCCGACGCCGTCGCCGACCCCCGCCGCACCGACGCCGAGGGGGCCGGGGCCGCCGGGGACGCCGCCGCCGCGGACGCTGCCGCCGAGGACGCCGACGGGCCCACCGCCGACGGGCTGCCGACGCTGGTAGTCGCGGTGCTCACCTACCGCCGGCCGCGCGACATCCGCGCCCTGCTGCCGATGCTCGTGGACGAGGCCCGCGGGGCGGCGGGCGCGACGTCGGCCGCGCGCATCGTGGTGGTCGACAACGACCCCGACGCGGGCGCCCGCGACGTCGTCGCGGAGGCGGCGGCGCAGGCCGCGTCCGCCGGCGTCGACGTCGCCTACGCGCACGAGCCGGAGCCCGGCATCTCCGCGGGCCGCAACCGCGCGCTCGACGCGGCGCCGCACGACGACCTGCTGGTCTTCATCGACGACGACGAGCGCCCGGCGCCGGGCTGGCTCGACGCCCTGCTGGCGCTGCAGCGGGAGACCGGCTGCGCGGCGGTCGCCGGGCCCGTGGAGTCGCGCTTCGAGGTGGAGCCCGACGCGTGGATCCGCGCGGGCCGCTTCTTCGAGCGCCGCCGCCCCGCGACGGGCACGGTGCTCGAGGTCGCGGCGACCAACAACATCCTCCTCGACCTCCGACGCGTGCGCGCCTGGGGCCTCCGCTTCGACACGGGCTTCGGCGCCACGGGTGGCGAGGACACGCTCTTCACGCGCGCGGTCGTCGCGCACGGCGGCCGGATGCTGTGGGCCGCCGACGCACGCGTGCTCGACATCGTGCCGCGCGCCCGCGTGACGCACCGCTGGGTGGTGCTCCGGGCGATGAGCAGCGGCAACAGCTGGAGCCGCACGACGCTCGCGCTCGCGGGATCCGGCCGGGAGCGCGCCGTCGCGCGGGCGACCCTCACGGCGCGCGGCGCGGTGCGGA
>NZ_JAQHYR010000017.1:0-22778 GCF_027858075.1 Clavibacter sp. CT19
CGCGCCACGACTCGAGCCGCGCGCGCACGTCGTCGCGCCGCTCGTCGGCGAGCGCGGTCGCGTGCGCGCGCTCGAGCACGTCGTCGATCGCCACGCGCGCGTCGGCGTCCTTGGACTCGATCGCGGCCTCCACCATCGCGAGGCTCATCACGTTGCCGTGCACCTCGCCGTGCGGCCGCTCGCCCGTCCGCAGCGCGCGCACGAACGCGCGCAAGGACCCGGCGATCTCGACGCCCACCGACTCGGCGGCCGCGGGCTCCGCGGGCGGCCCGTCGGGCGCATCCGGCACGTCGCTCGTGGGCGTGTGGTCGCCGTCCCAGAGCGCGGTGCCGTGCGCGCCGCTCAGCCGCCAGGATCCGTTCCACGACGTCTCCGCGCCCGGGCTGCACCAGCTGCCCGTGTACACGTACCGCACGCCGCCCTCGAACGTGAATACGGCGGTGGCACCGGCGTCGCCGCGGTACCAGCTCCACACGGGGTTGTACGACTCGCACTGGACGCTCACGGGATCCGCGTCGAGCAGGTACCGCACCGCGTCGAACTGGTGCACGGCCATGTCGAGGAGGAGCACGTCGTCCATCTCCTCGCGGAACCCGCCGAAGCGCGGCGCCTTGAAGAACTCGGTCGTGACGATGCCGACGCCGCCGAGGTCGGCCGCCCGCCGCTTGAGCGCGACGAGGTGGTCGTTGTAGCGACGCGACTGGCTGACCATGAACAGCTCGCCCGTGATCTCGGCGGCGGCCGCGAGCGAGAGCCCCTCCGCGACCGTGAGCGCGACGGGCTTCTCGCCGAGCACCGGGATGCCAGCGAAGAGCGTCTGTGTGGTGACGGGGTGGTGCGCGCGCGGGATGGTGACGTCGATCACCGCGTCCGGCCGCACCCGCTCGATCAGCTCGCCGAGGTCGGTCGACCACGCGGCCGTCGCCCCGTGCGCGGCGGCGCCGGCCCGCGCCGCCTGCTCGTCGAGGTCGACGACGCCCACGAGCTCGACGTCGGGATCCTCGGCGACGGTCTGCAGCCACTGCTGCCCCATGCCGCCCGCGCCGACCTGCACGACCCGGAGGCGCGCGCCGTCGGCGGGCGCGACGATCCGGTGGTCGGCGCCGGTGCGCTCCGGCGTGCGCTCCCCCGCGTCCGTCATCGCTCGAGCGCCCCGGCGTAGTCGGCGCCCTGGAAGAACTCGCCGGACTCGTAGCGGAGCAGCGTCGGCGTCTCGCGCTCTTGGGTAGGTCGCGCCCACTCGCACGCGTTCGCGATCACGCGGCGGACGTCCTTGTGGTGGTACACGGGGAAGTCCTGGTCGCCGGGCGAGAAGAAGAAGATCCGGCCGAAGCCGCGGCGGTAGGTCATGCCGCTGCGGAACACCTCGCCGCCTGTGAAGCCCGAGATGAAGACGAGCTCGTCGGGCGTCGGCACGTCGAAGTACTCGCCGTACATCTCCTGCTCGTCGATGACGATGGGGTTCGGCACGCCGCGGGTGATGGGGTGCTGCGGGTTCACGGTCCACACCAGCTCGCGGTCGTGCTCGCTGCGCCAGCGGAGGGTGCACGTGGTGCCCATGAGCTTCGTGAAGATCTTCGACCAGTGCCCGGAGTGCAGCACGATGAGGCCCATCCCGGCGAGCACGTGGCGGTGCACGCGCTCGACGATCTCGTCGTCCACCTCGGCGTGGGCCGCGTGGCCCCACCAGGTGAGCACGTCGGTGCGGGCGAGCAGCTCCTCGGTGAGGCCGTGCTCGGGCTGGTCCATGGTCGCGATCTCGACGTGCGCCCCGGGCAGGTTCTCCTGCACGCCCTCGGCGACGGCGCCGTGCATCCCGGTCGGGTAGCGCTCCTGCACGTGCTGCTCGATCTGCTCGTGGCGGTTCTCGCCCCAGACGGTGACGCGGAGCGGGGAGGTGGTGTCGGTCATGGTCTTCCTTCTGATGGGGTGGTTCGGGCGTCGGGGGCGGCGGATGCGCCGTCGGGGGCGCGGGCGTGCGGGAGGCGGATCACCGGCGGGCGGATCACTTGACCGCGCCGCCCGTCGCGCCCGCCGCGATGAAGCGCTGCGCCGCGAGGAGCAGCACGATCGCCGGGAGCGACGCGAGCACGGCCGTCGCCATCACCGTGCTCCAGTCCGCGGTGTACGTCCCGATGTACTGGTAGATCCCGAGGGTGATGGGGCGCACGTCGTCGGTGGTCGTGAGCGTCAGCGCGAACAGGAAGTCGCTCCAGGTGAAGAGGAACGTGAAGAGCCCGGCCGTGATCACGGCGTTGAGGCTCACCGGCAGCACGATCGAGCGGAAGGCCCGGAAGTTCCCGGCGCCGTCCACCTTCGCGGCCTCGATGATCGACGGCGGGATGTTCGCCATGAACGCCCGCATGATGAGGATCGCGAACGGGATGCCGGCCGTGGAGTCCGCGAGGATCAGGCCCGGGATCGAGTTGAGCAGCCCCACGTCGTTGTACGCGGCGTAGAGCGCGTTCGCGACGACGATGCCGGGGATCATCTGCGAGATGAGGATCCCGAACAGCACCGCGTTGATCCACCTGAACTTGAACTGCGCCAGCGCGTAGGCCGCCGGGGTGGCGACCGCGAGGCTCAGCACCACGCTGCCGAGCGCGATCACGAGGCTCGTGCCGAGCGCCTGGCCCTGCTCGCGGAGCGCGGTGGCGTACCCGCCGAACTGCGCCTCGAACGGGAACCACGCGGCCTGGATGGCCGGGCCCGCGGGCTGCAGCGAGATGTTGACCATCCAGTAGACGGGGAACAGCATCACGGCGAGGATCGCGATGCCGATCGCCGTGGAGATCCAGCTGCGGTCGGCGCGCGGCCCCCGCGACCCGACGGGACGCGGCAGACCGGTGCGGGCGGCGGTGTCAGTCATCGACGGCCTTCCTGTTCGCGCGGAGGTAGACCACCGCGAACACCGCCGAGATGACGATGAGGATGTTGCTGAGGGCGGCGCCCGACCCGAAGTCGAACTGCTGGAACGAGAGCGTGTACGACTGCGTCGCGATGGTCTGCGTCGAGTTCGCGGGCCCGCCGTTCGTGAGGCCGAGGATGATGTCGAGCACCTTGATCGTGTAGACGACGCCGAGCACGAGCACCACGCCCACCACGGGTCGGAGCAGCGGCCACGTGATGTGCCGGAAGCCCTTCCAGCCGGTGGCCCCGTCGAGGGATCCGGCCTCGTACAGCTCCGGCGGGATGTCCTGCAGGCCGCCGTAGAGGATGGTCGTGTTGAACGGGATCCCGATCCACACGTTCACCGCGATCACCGTGATGAGCGCGAACGCCGGGCTCGTGAGCCACGGCACCGGGTCCTGCACCGCGCCCGTGCCCAGCAGGAACTGGTTGAGCACGCCGGAGTCCTGGTCGAGGATCCACTTCCACACCGCGCTCGAGACGATGAGCGGCAGCAGCCACGGCAGGAGCAGCAGCGCCCGCAGCAGCCCGTTGAGCGGGAACGACCGTCGGAAGAACAGCGCCAGCACGAGCCCGATCACGAACTGGCCGGCGATCGACCCGGCCGTGAACAGGAACGTGTTCAGCAGCGCCGTGGAGAAGATCGACGACGAGATGACGGACGCGTAGTTCGCGAACCCGACCCAGGGCGCCTCGCCCGTGTAGAAGGTGGTCGTCGTGTACTCCTGGAAGCTCATGACGATGTTCTTCACGACGGGGAAGCCGAAGAAGAGCACGAGGTAGACGACCGCCGGCACCAGGAACATCGCCTGGAAGAAGCGCTCCCACCGGAAGCGGGGACGACGGTGACCGGGTCGCGACGCCTCGGCCGCGACCCCGGCGCCCCGGGCCCGCCCGGGAGCCTGCGCGGCCGGGCGGGCGGGGACGGCGGTCGTCGCCATCAGCCCTGCTCGGCGTTCTTCAGCGCGTCCTCCGGGGAGGCCTGCCCGGTGAGCGCCGACTGCACGGCCGTGTAGATCTTGGTCGCGGCCTTCGGCCACGCCTCGCCGAGCTCGCCGGTGCGGGCGCGGGCGTCGGCGACGAGGTCGACGAACACCTGCTCCGCGGGCACCATCTGGCCGAACTCGGTGGCGACGGCGGTCTTCGACGGGATCGTGAAGCGCTTGGTGGCCATCTCGAGCTGGTTCTCGTCGGAGTTGAGGCACTCGACGACCTTCGCGGCGGTCTGCTGCTTGGCCTTGTCGCCCGTCTGCGGGACGGTCCACACCTCGCCGCCCAGCGGGGCCACGGCGGTGCCGCCGGCCTCGGGCGCCGGGAGCTCCGCGATGCCGTAGTCGACGCCCGACTCGGTGAGCGCGGGGATCTGCCACGGGCCGTTGATCATCATCGCCGTCTTGCCGGCCATGAACTGGTCGTTGACGTCGGACTGGGTCCAGTTGACGACGCTCTGCGAGGCCGAGCCGTCCTTCACGAGGTCGGTCCAGAGCTGGAGCGCCTCCGCGGTCTCGGGGGTGGCGATGTCCTTCTCGTCGCCGCCGTTCGACCACATGAAGGGCAGGAACTGCCAGGTGCCCTCGTAGGTGGCGTTGGCGTCCATCGCGATGCCGTACCGGTCGCCGTCCTTGAGCGCGGCGGCCGCGGTCTTCAGCTCGGCCCACGTGGTGGGCGGCTGGATCCCGGCGTCGGCCAGCATCTTCTTGTTGTAGAACAGCGCGATCGTGTTGACGGTGGGCGCGAGGCCGTACGTCTTGCCCTCGTAGGTGCCCGCGTCCACGACGCCCTTCGCGTAGCCGTCGGTGGAGATGCCGAAGTCGTCGAGCGGGGCGAGCGCGCCGGTCTTGGCGATCTGCTGCAGGTCGGGGTTGTCGAGCATCAGCACGTCGGGGAGGGTGCGCGAGGAGGCCTGCTGCAGCACCTTCTGGATGAGGCTCGAGCCCGGGATCGACGTGCGCTTGATGGTGATGCCGAGCGACTCGCCGCACTTCTGGAGGGTGTCGCCGATGACCGTGTCGTCGTTGCCCTCGTTGTAGTAGTCGGTGACGGTGATGGTCTTCGGATCCCCGCCGGACGAGGATCCGCCCCCGCCGCCGCCGGAGCAGCCGGCGAGCACGAGGGGGACGGTGGCCGCGAATGCGGCGGCGCCGACGAGGCGGCGGCGGGCGGTGGATCGAGGGGACATCGCGTGGTCTCTTCCTTGAGGTGGCGGTGGGTCCGGGGTGCGACGACCTCCCGACCCGCCAGCTCCGCGGCGATCCGGGAGGCGTCGTCGCGCACCCGATGGCGGCGACGCTAACACCGGATCGGGGGTCGTGTAAAGCGGTTAACCACACTCGGATCCGCAACGGCGGTGGACGCGACCGCCGCGGCACCGGATCATGGCGTGCACACCCGCCGCCCGAGGAGGATCCCCCTGCGCACGCTGACCGCCGGCCTGTTCGCGTCCGTCGACGGCGTCGCGGAGGCCCCGCACCGGTTCCCGCACGACTCCTTCGACCCCGAGCTCGGCGCGGGCCTCGGCCGCATGATCGGATCGGTCACGAGCCGGGGCGACGCCGTGCTGACGTACGCGCGGCGCGCCTGAGGGTCGCATGATCCCCTTCGCGACCGCCGTCGTCGTGGCCGTGGCGGCGCGGATCCTCGGACTCGCGGTGCCGGCGCTCGACGCGTGGCCGCCCGCCGTCGCGGTGGGCCTGGCCGCGGGCTTCGCGCTGGCCGCGAGCGCGCACTTCGTCGAGCCGCGGCGCAGCGGGCTCGTCGCCATCGTCCCGCCGCACGTGCCCCGCGCGGGCCTCGTCGTCACCGTCACCGGCCTCCTGGAGGCCGCGGGCGCGGTCGGCCTGCTGATCCCGCCGCTGCGCACCGCGGCCGCGATCGGCCTGGCGCTCCTGCTGCTGGCCGTGTTCCCGGCGAACGTCCGCGCGGCTCGCGGGGTGCCGCATCCGGCCGCCCCGACGACCCCGCTGCCGCTGCGCACCGCGATCCAGGCGGGGTTCCTCCTGGGTTGCGCGGTGGTCGCGCTGGGGTGAGCCCGCGCGCTCAGCGCGGCGCGACCGGCGGCAGCAGCCCCTGCTCGGCGGCGGCGGCGCGGGCGATCAGCAGGGTCGGGTCGACCACGTCGCCCGCGGCGATGAGGGCATCCAGCTCGGCCACGGGCATCCGCACGAGGCGCACCTGCTCGGACGGGTCGGAGCGGTCGGCGGTGCCCGCGGTGGTCGGCGTCGTGCAGGCGAACACGTGCACGAGCCACGACGCGCGGCCCGGGTTCACGGCGTGGGTGCGGAGCGGCCGGACCTCCGGCGCGACGAGGCCGAGCTCCTCCTCGAGCTCGCGGCGGGCGGCGTCGGCGGGCTCCTCGCCCGCGTTCCCCGCCCCGCCGGGGAGGTCGAGGATCCACCGCCCGAGCGGGTAGCGGTACTGGCGGGACAGGAGCACGGCGTCGCCGTCGATCACGAGGGTCGCGACCGCGAACGGCACGCTCTCGTCGACCTCGTAGCGGGACGCGGATCCGTCGGGCAGGAGCACGCCGTGGTCGACCAGCACGACGCGGCCGCGGTGCAGGTCGCGGCGGTCGGTGGTGGTCCAGCCGGGCTCGGGATCCTCCGCCGCGGCGGGGGTCGGGTCGGGGTCGGCGGCCGAGCTGCTCGTCCCGCGAGCCCAGGCGCGGGGCGTCGACGCGGGCCGCGGCGGCGAGGCGCGGGCCGTGAGCGCGAGGTGCGGCCGGTGGCCGGGCCCGGTGCGCGTGTGCACCTCGACCACCTCGAATCCGGCGGCCTCGACCTCGGCGGCCAGCTCATCCGGCGCCCACCGCCAGGCGGGCGTCACGGCGTGGTCGAACGGCTCGGTCGCGGTGCCCGAGAACGCGCCGACGAGGAGCGCGCCGCCGGGTCGGATCACCCGGGCGAGCTCCCGGAGCGGCAGGCCGATGCGGGCGGGGTAGTGGTGGATGAGCGAGTACCAGGCGAGCGCGCCGCCCAGCTCCCCGTCGGCGGCGGCGAGCGCGTCGAGGTCGCCCACCGCGAACGGGATGCCGGGGTGCGCCGCGCGGGCGTGCGCGACGAAGGCGGGCACGAGGTCGACGCCGCGCGCGTCGAGGCCGCGGGCCGCGAGGAAGGCGGTCCAGTGGCCGGGGCCGCAGCCCGCGTCGAGGACCGGGCCCTCGATCCCGTCGGCCCACGAGGCGACGAGCGCGCGGTCGGACGGGTGCACGGCGTCGAGGGACCCCAGGTGCGCGGCGTACTCGTCGGCGCGCGCCGCGTAGGCGTCCCGCACGCCCGCGACGAGGGCGCCCGCGGGGTCCGGCGTCACGATGCCGGATCCCGCGCGCTCACGTCCCCCAGCGCCCGCGACCACGCGACCTCGCGCGCCAGCTGCCCGCTCGCGCGGAACGCGACCACCTGGCGGGCGTCGGGGAGCGCCGCGGCGAGCCCGTCGAGGTCCCCGGCGGCCGCAGGGAGCAGCGGCATCAGAGCAGACCGCCGAGCGCGATCCCGGCGCCCGCGGCCGCGACGCACACCACGAGCATGCCGACGCCGTTCGCGAGCGCCGCGCCCAGCCGGCCGGCCTGCGCGAGGCGGACGGTCTCGAGGCTGGCGGTGCTGAAGGTCGTGTAGCCGCCCATGAGGCCGCCGCCGAGGATCAGCAGCAGGTCGTGCGGGAGGCCGGCATGCGCGGCGGCGCCCGTGAGGAGCCCGAGGCCGAACGAGCCGGTGACGTTGATGACGGTCGTGCCCCACGGGTACGCGGCGCCGACTCGGCCCTTCACGACGCCGTCGACGAGGAGGCGGAGGGCGGATCCGGCGCCGCCGGCCACGCAGATCAGCGCGAACACGAGGGGGCCGGTCACGATGCCGCCCCCGTCCCGCGTCCGGCCGCCGCGCGCCGGTGCAGCGCGCCGCCCGCCGCGACGCCCGCGAGCGACGCGGCGGCGCCGACCACGATCGAGAGGGCCGCGTACGCGAGCGCCGTGCCGAGGGCGGATCCCGTGAGCACCGCCGCGTCCGTCGCGAGCGCGCTGTAGGTGGTGAAGCCGCCGAGCACGCCCGTGCCGACCAGCAGCCGGATCCCGCGGCGACGTCCCTCGTCGGGTCCGCGGAGGGCGAGCCCCTCGAGCAGGGCGCCGAGCACGAAGGCGCCCACGAGGTTGATCAGCAGGATCGTCACCGGCAGGCCGCCCGCGGGCGCGGGCCACGTGAGGGCGAGGGCCTCGCGGAGCCCCGTGCCGACGGCGCCGCCGAGGGCGACGAGGCCGAGCGACGAGGCGCGGAGGTGGACGGGGCGGGGCGGGCGCTCGAGGTGCGCGCGGGGGTCGGACATGCGGTCTCCCATCTCGGATGGCATGGCGGTGCCGTGAGACAGGGACTGTCGTCGACGAGGATGTCGAGGTTCGGGTACGGCGAGCCCCACCGCCGTGCCTCCCGGGGGAGGCCCTCCCGGAGGAGGCACGGCCATTGAACCACGGGTCGGATCCGCGCGGGCCGGGCGCCGTGTCGACTGCTGCTCCCCGAAGTCAAGGGGTCGCCCCCAAGATGGCGCAGCGGGATGCGTGTGCATAGATTCGACTCGCGGTGCATCGCACGAGGCGTGCCGCGGCGCACCGGACCCGGACTGCCCGAGGGCGAGCCACGCGACCGGTGCCGACCGCGATGACGCGCGTGCACCCGCTCGCGCAGCCCGGGACGGCGCAGGACCCCGCGTCGTCCCGGGTCGCTGCGGGCGCCGCTAGCCGTAGGTGTACAGGTCGAGGTCGGCGCTCGTGGACTGCTCCTCGGGATCCTCCGGCTCGTCCTCGCGCTCGTGCACCTCGACGCGCACGGAGGAACGCGACGTGACGAGCACGGACACCCCCACCTGGCCGGCGCCGACGAAGTCGACGAAGCGGGCTCCCCCGGTGACGGCGTCGACGATGCGCGCCTTGAGCGCCTCGACGTCCTGGTCCTCGGCGAGCTGGATCGGCTCGCCGTCGATGCGGATGCTGGTGGTGGTGTGCATGTGACCCTCGTGTCGCGCAGCGCCGGGGAGGCCGGCGTCCTGGCGAGCCGCCACGGGGTCCGGGCGAGCGAACTCGATGCGTCGAGCATATTCCCCAGGCGGGGAGCGGTCTCCCCCCTTGACACGGGCGGGAGCGGGATCACGCGGCCCGCCGCGACGGAGGCGATCGCGCACCGGGCTCCGCCGACGTCGGATCCGCCGTGGTCGTCGCCGCACGGCGCGGGTAGCGTCGGAGCATGAACGCGCACGGCATCGTCGCCCCGCCCCCGCCGGCCGACGGGCGGAAGCCCCACGGTCCCGCCTCCTACTTCCCGAGCATCGAGAGCGCCTACGGCCAGCCGGTGCAGCACTGGATCGACCTCGCCGACGCGCGCCTCGACGTGGAGCCGCACATGCGGGCGGTCACGTGGCTGAAGACCGAGCAGGGGCTCGGGCACGGCCACGCCAACGCGGTCGTCGCATTCGTGAGGGCCGCGCGCACCGCGGGCTGACCGGCACCGGGGCCGGCGCCGGCACCGCCCCGTAGCCTGGGCCCATGCGGATCCGCCGGCCCCTTCCCGCCGCGCGCGTCGCGGTCGGCACCGTGGTCGCGGGCGCCGTCGCCGCGGGCGCCCTGGTCGCGGGCATCCTGGCGGCGAGCGAGCTGATCCACCTCCTCGCGAGCACGCGCGGCCTCGGCCGCGCACCCGGCCGTCCCGACGGCACCGTGGGCCGCGAGGCCGTCGTCGTGCTCGGCTTCGGCGACGCCGGGCCGCGCGCCAACCGGATCAACCGCTTCCGCGTCGACGCGGCCCTCCGCTCCCTGGACCCGGGCGCCGCGTCCACGGCGCTCGTGCTGTGCGGCGGATCCGTGATGGGCGACGAGCCCGAGGCGCGGATCCTCGCCCGCTACGCCCGCGAGCGCGGCTACGCGGGCCCCGTCGTCCTCGAGGAGGCGAGCCGGAGCACGCGCGAGAACGTCGCGAACGCGATCCCGCTCATCGAGGACGCCGACACCATCCGCATCGTCTCCGACCCGGTGCACGCCGAGGAGGCCCGCGGCTACCTGCGCGCGGCCCGCCCCGACCTCGCCGACCGCCTGGCGCGCGCGGACGACTACCGCTTCGGCGAGGTCACCTGGATGAAGCCGCTCGCCATCGTCGTCGCGGTCCTGCGGCGGGCGCGGGCGGGCTGAGGCCGGCCGGCCGCGCTCTCCCCACCGCTCGCCGCGCGCTCCCGCACCCCCATGTCGGGGGACATCTCCCCAGGCCGCATGCGGGACACGGCCGAGCCGGATACCGTCGCGGGGTGAGCTCCCTCCGTGCCCTCCTCGTGATGGACTACGAGTTCTCCTACCTCGGCGGAGCCCAGACGGCCGTCATCCAGCAGGCGCTGGCCCTCGCGCGCGCCGGTCACCGGGTCACCGTCGTCTCCCCGGACGCCACGTCGGCGCCGGAGCTGCAGGGCACGGGCATCGCCCTGCACGACATCACCCCCACCTACCGCATGCGGTTCATGGGGCTCCCGCTCATCCGCGCCGACGCCGCGACGCGCGCCGACCTCGAGCGGCTGATGGAGGGGTCCGGCACCGACCTGGTCATCACGCACTCGGAGCACGGCCTGGCGGCAGCGGCCCTCGCCGTCGCGCGCGGGCGGGGCATCCCGACGATGCACACGGTCCACACCTTCTTCCTGCGCGGCCCCGCCTGGGCCGGGTTCCTGACCCCCGTCGCCACCGGCATGCACCGGTTCATGACCGGGCTGCCGGCCCCGCGCGTGCGGCTCGCCCCGCGCCGGCTCGACAGCGCGCTCCGCGGCCTCACCCTCGCCGTGTGCCGCGAGGCCGACCTCGTGCTCTCGCCGTCGCGCCATCAGGCCGTCGCCCTGCGGGACGCGGGCCTCCCGGCGGTCGAGGTCGTCTCGAACACGAGCTGCGCCACGCGCGCGGAGCCGGCCCCGCTCCCGGCCGGCGGGCCCCTCCGCCTCGTCTGGGCCGCGCGCTTCGCGCCCGAGAAGCGCCTCCGGGTCATGCTCGACGCCATGGCCGTCGTCGCGGAGCGCGCGGGACCCGGCGTGGTGCACCTCGACCTCGCGGGCGGCGTCCTCCCGACGAGCGCCCCGCCCGGGGTCACCCTGCACGGACGCGTGCCGAGCTCCGCGGTCACGGCCCTCCTCCGCGGAGCGCACGCCGCGGTCGTCACGTCGCTGGGCTTCGACAACCAGCCGATGATCGCGATGGAGGCCTTCGCGGAGGGCCGGTCGGTGATCGTCAGCGACCCCGTGCTCGGCGCCGAGTTCGGCGATGCGGCGATCCTCGCGGACGGGACCGACGCCGAAGGCCTGGCCGCGGCCGTCATGCGGCTCGCCCGGGACCGCGGCCTGCTCGACGCGCCGGTGGAGGCGGCATCGCGACTGGCGGCGTCCGTGTCGCCCGCGGCCCACGCGCGGTCCATCGAGTCGGCGCTCCTCCGCATCGGCAGCTCCCGGCGCGGATCCGCCTCCGCCTGAGCCGCCCGGCCGCCGCTCGGCCACGGGCGCTGGCCTGGGCATCCGCCGGGCATCGGCTGATCCGACCGCGGTCCGTGGACAGTCGGACCCGCCCCGCGCGCAGGCGTGCGAACGTATCGCGTGCGCATCTTCCTCTCCGCCGTCCGGCTCGCTACGGCCGCGGCCGCCCTCGTCGGCGTCATCGCCCAGTACCACGTCAACTACGCCTACTGGATCAGCCTCGGCATCCCCGGCATCGCCGGGAAGTCGCTCGACTTCATGCTGTTCTTCACCACGGAGTCGAACCTGCTCGGCGTGGTGGTGCTCACCGTCGGCGGCCTGCGCCTGGCGCGCGGGAAGGTGGATGCGAGCGTCGCCTGGGCCACGCTGCGTCTGTCGTCCACCGTCTACCTGATCATCACGGGCATCGTGTGGAACCTGCTGCTGCGCGGCCAGCCCGGCCCGCCCGCCCTGCAGCTCGACTGGGCCAACCAGATCGTGCACGTGGCGGTGCCCATCGTCGTGCTGCTCGACTGGCTCATCGCGCCCGACCGCACCCGCCTCGGCGGCGGCGCCATCGGCCGCCTCATCATCTTCCCGCTCGTCTGGATCGGGGTCACGCTCGGCCGCGGCCCCTTCACCGGCGACCAGGTCACCGGCAGCTCCACCTACTACCCGTACGGGTTCCTCGACCCGTCCTCTTCGCCCAGCGGCTACCTCTCGGTCGGCGAGTACGTGGTGGGGCTCACCGTCGCGCTCTGCGTCATCTCCGGGCTGCTCATCGCCGTGACGCGCGTGCGTCCGCCGGTCGGCGGCGCGACCTCCTCGCTGCGCACCCGCGGTGCCTGACCTCCTCGTCGAGCGCTACCTCGCGGCGCTGGAGCACGCGGACGTCCCGGCGGCGCTCGCTCTCTTCTCCCCGGACGGCGTCGTGCACTCCCCGCTGTACGGGATCCTGCCGGCCGCCCGGTTCTATCCGGCCCTCTTCGCCGACACCGGCGCAGCCCGCCTCCACCTCCGCCGGGTGATGCGCTCCGATGACGAGGGCACGCCCACCGTCGCGTTCTGGTTCGACTTCGACTGGGTCCTCGCGAGCGGTGAGCCCGCCCCCTTCTCGGTGGTGGACGTGGCGGAGCTCGACGCGGAGGGGCGCATCGCCCGGCTGCACATCGTCTACGACACGGCTCCCCTCCGCGCGGCGTTCGACCGCCAGCGCGCACGGGCCGCTGGCGACGCCCGCGGGGCCTGACCCCGGGCTACGCTGAGGCGCATCCGGCCCGTGCGCGACCGCGCGCGACCGCCCGACCGCGAGGAGCCGCCATCCCGACCATGCGAGAGGTGGCCGCGCGCGCGGGGGTCTCGATCGCCACGGTCTCGTTCGTCGTGAACGGCACCAAGGCCGTGTCCGAGCAGACGCGGCGGGCCGTCACCGAGGCGATGCAGGAGCTCGGCTACCGCAACAACGTCGTGGCCCGCGCGCTCGCCAGCAAGCGCACCCGGATCATCGCGCTGCTGTTCCCGGCCGACGTGCAGCGCCTCAGCCGCATCGCCCTCGAGATCTTCATGAGCGCCGCGACGCGCGCGTCCGAGCTCGGCTACCACCTGGTGCTGTGGCCGACGGGCACGTCGCCGGAGGACGTGTCCGACCTCGTCTCCGGGCGCCTCGTCGATGGCGTCATCGTGATGGAGGTGCGCATGGACGACTCGCGCATCGCCGAGCTCAGCGCCCTCGACGTGCCGTTCGTCTCGATCGGGCGCACGGCCGACACCCGCGAGCTGCCGTTCGTCGACATGGACTTCGAGCGCACCGTCGCCGAGGGCATCGACCACCTCGAGGGCCTCGGGCACCGCCGCTTCGGGCTGATGGTGGAGGACCTCGAGGGCGGGCCCTTGCGCGGGTACGGCCCGACCACGCGCACCGAGCGGGCGTTCCGGGCGGAGTGCGCGTCGCGGGGGCGCGCCGCCGCGGTGGTCCGCTGCCCGCCCACGCCGGTCGGCGGGCGGGCGGCGGCGGGCGAGCTGGTGGCGGCGGATCCGGGCATCACGGCGGTCCTGATCCTCAACGACCAGGCGGCGCGCGGCCTCATCTCGGGGCTCGACGCGGCCGGGCGGCGCGTGCCGGACGACGTGTCGATCCTGTCGCTCGCGTCGTCGACCGAGGTGGGCGCGCTCGTCGAGCCCGCCCTCAGCACCATGGACGCGCCGGGCCCGGAGCTCGGCCGCCTCGCCGTGGAGATGCTGCTCGCGCGCCTCGACGGCACCGCCGCCGAGCTGCCGCACGCGCTGCTGCCGTGCCGGCTGCACGTGGCGGCGTCGACGGGGCCGGTGCCGGCGGCCTGACGCCCCCGGCGCGGCGACCCGACGCGGCGACCGCCTCGTCCTCCGGGGACCCCTGCGTAGATTCGACAGCACCCGCATGGCGCTCGATGGAGGCGAGATGCGCGCCTACCGTCACCGCATCACCACCACCGCCGGCCTCGTGGCAGGAGGCATGGCGCTGACGTCGTCGACATCGGCCGACACGACGAGAGAGGAAGAGCGAACCCGTGAGAGACCTCGCACGATGGCTGCATCCGCTCCTGCTCGGAGGCGCGTGGGGGAGCCTCTGGGCCGCCGTGACCGCATGGCGTGACGGCCCGGACGACGCGGCCCCGTTCCTCCTGGGAGCGGCGGTCGTCGCGGGGGCCCTCGCGGTACCCGCGCTCGCTGTCGCGTCACGGCCGCTGGTGTCGTACTTCTTCGGCTCATCCCGGCGGACCTTCACCGTCGTCCTGCTCCTCGTCCTGAGCGTCGGAGGACCGCGCCTGATCCTCTCGGGCGAGGTCGTGGTCGATGGCCTGATCCTCGGGGCCGTCTCCGTCGTGCTCGCGGCCGTCGCCGCGTCCGCCGCGCAGCGCGCGCTGAGCCGTCGGACGCCCGACTCGACGGACGGCCTCGACGGCGCGTGATGATCATGCGGAGCCCCCGCGCCGGTGGCCCCGCTGCCACGGGCACCCGGGGCCCGCTCCGGGACGGACCGCGTCGGCCGCCACGCGCACGCGGCGGCCGACCGGCGCGGATCAGCCCGCGGACGGAGTCGCGCGGTGCACCCGCGCCGCCGTGACGAGCGCGTCGAGCAGCACGAAGCCGACCAGCGGGATCCCGACGAGCGGCAGGAACAGGCCCACGCCGAGCCCGACGGCGACCACCGCCGCGATGCCCCACCACGGCGCCCGGACGAGCGCGCCCGCGGGCGCCGGGCGGCCGGGTCGCGCGACGCCGGGACGGCGCTTCCACCACATCAGGTAGCCGAACACCACCATGGCCGCGATGCCGAGCGCCGTCACCGCGAGGAGGATCTGGTTCGGGAGCCCGAACATCGTCCCCTGGTGCGTGTCGACGCCCCAGCGCGCGAGCTTCGCGGGGAACGGGTAGTCGGCGAAGTCGGTGCGGCCGACCACCTGGAGGGTGCTGCCGTCGACGGCCACCTGGTCGACCTGCGTGGGGAACGAGCGGTGGATCTCGCTCACGGTCCACGCCGTCCCCGCGGCTGACGGGGGCTTGATCTCCACGAGCCCGGTGTCGACGTTGACGCCGCGCGCGACGCGGAGCACGTCGTCGAAGGTCGCCGGATCGACGGGTGCGGTCGTCGTGGGCGCAGCGCCGCCGTGGTGGCCGGCGTGCGGATCCGCCGCCGCTCCCCCGCTCGCGCCCGCGCCCGCGCCCGCGCCGACGGCCGTCGGCAGGGTGGGCGCCTGCCAGCTGAGCGCGGCGCGGAGGTCGGTCACGTTCTGGCCGGCGAACTGCGACCACGTGATCCCGGTCGCCGACAGGAACAGCGCCCCCACGACCAGCCAGACGCCCGTCGAGGCGTGCCAGGAGAGGATCCGCCGGTAGCCCGTCGCACGGCGGTCGGGCCGCACGAGGTCCCGGCGGCGCGGCGACCGGCGCCAGCGCGCGACCCACAGGCCGAGGCCCGCGAGGGTGACGATGCCGAGCCAGCTCGCGGCCAGCTCGCTGTAGAGCCGGCCCGCGTCGCCCAGGCCGAGGGTGCGGTGGATGTCGCTGATCGCGGAGCGCAGGGGGAGCGCGCCGCTGGTGCCGTAGACCGGGAGATCGCCGCGGACGGACGCGTCGGCCGGGTCGACGAAGATCGCCCGGCTCTCGCTCGCGCGGAGGCCCTCGCCCGTGAACATCACGCGCGTCGTGTCGCCGGGGCCGGGCGCGGGGCGCACGGCGGTGAGGGTGCCGGATCCGCCGACCACCGCCTCCGCGGCCTCGACCTGCGCGGCCAGCGGCACCGTCGTGCCGGTGACGGGGGCGCGGAGCTCGTGCGCGTAGACGACCCGCTCGATCGACGGCGACAGCGCGTAGGCGGCGCCGCTCAGGGCCGCGGTGAGGATGAACGGACCGACGAGGATCCCCGCCAGGAAGTGCAGCCGGAGCAGCAGCGGGAGGAACCAGCCGCGCGGCGGGCGGGTGATGACGGGGGCCGGGGCGTCCGCGGCCGCGGCGTCCGCCCGGTCGTCGACGGCGGTCATCGCCGCGCGCCCTGCTGCGGGCGGCGCATGCCGATGGTGAGGAGCATCACCGCGACGACGCCCACGACGAGCGCGCCGAGGCCGAGCAGACGCGCGACCGGGTCGACCGGGGCGGCGGCGGGCGTAGCCGCGGCGGCCGCGGATGCGCCGGTCGCCGTGCCCGCCGCCGTGCCGGTCGCCCCCGTCAGCGTGATCGCCGGTGCCGGGTGGTCGGGCTCGACGCCCGCGGCGGGGAGGTCCGCCCAGTCGGTGGATCCCTGGACGCACGTCTGCAGCGTCGGGAACGCGACCACGTCCCCGGCCGCGCCGCCCACGGGGAGCAGCGCCTCGATCTGCACGGTCGCGCGCAGGGCGTCGGGCAGAGGCTGGTCGGCCGTGTAGGTGACGGTCGTGCCGTCCGCCGCCTCCTGCTCGGCGACGGACCAGCCGGGCATCAGGGTCGGCTTCACGGCCTGCACGTCGGCGGGGACGCGGATCGCGAGGGCGGTCGTGGCGGATCCCTCGCAGCCGTGCCCGACCGCGAAGGTCAGGACGCTGAGGGCGGCCGGGGCGGTGGAGGAGGCGTCGAGCTCGACGTGCGCGGACGCGGCGAGCGGCGCCGACAGGGCGAGACCGAGGCCGAGAGCGGCGCCGGCGACGACGAGCCCCCGGCGGGGACGTCCCGGCGGGCGGGCGGAGGCGGGCAGGCGGGTGGTGCGGGGCATGGTGGTCCTTCGGTGGGGCACGGGCGTGGCCGTGCGGATCCGGGCGTGCGGGATCGTGCGGGATCGTGCGGGAGCGCGCGGCACCGCGGCGGCGACCGGCGGCGCACGAGGCGCGGGCGGTCGTCGGCGGGAGCGCGGCGCGGACCGCGCCCGGGATCCTCGAGGGACGCGGCGGGCGCGGGTCAGGCGGCGAGCAGGCCGAGCGGCGGACCGCGACGGCCGCGGATCCGCGCGGAGAGCAGGGAGACGAGGCGCGCCGGGCGCACGTCGGCGGCCAGGCGGCCGGGGCGCGGCGCGACCGCGGGCTCGGCGAGCGCGGCGGCCACGGCGACGGCCGCTGCGACCAGCGCGCCGACGGCCCCGGAGATCGCGCCGCGCACGCGCACGGCGAGCGCCCGGACGACGCGGCGGACGGCGTCGGCTCCGGCGCGCAGCGAGCACACGCTGATGAGGCCGGCGATGACGTGGGCGAGCAGCATCGCGCCGTCGTGGTCGGCGGGCATCGCCATGGCGCCCGGGTCGGCGAGCGCGCGTGCGGCCTCGGCGGCGGCGAGCGCGTGGCCGTGCCCGACGCCAGCGAGCGACGCGGCGGATCCGCCGGCCATGCCCCCGCCCGCGCCCATGCCGGAGCCGCCGAACGTGAAGGCCGCGTGCAGCACGCCCTGGGTGGCGCCGACGGCGAGCGCGAGGTGCGCGAGCGTCACGCGACGGCCGCCGAGCGCGAAGCAGAGGACGACGCCCGCGACGAGCGCGAGGCCGAGGACGAGCGGATGCGGGACCCCGCCACCCGCGGCCGCGTGCGCGGTCGCCGTGACGAGCGTGCAGACCAGCGCGGACAGCGCGGCGCGCCGCATCCGCTCCTGCCGTGCCTGCACCCGTCCGCCTCCCGGTCGTCCCGACCAGGGTACGCGAGCGCCGCCGCGCCCCCGGGACCGGAGACCCGGAGGCACGTCGCCGTCCGTCAGCCGAGGGCTCCGTCGGCGGTGACCCGCTCCGGCAGGGTGTCGCCCCCGTCGTCGTCGAGCCGCAGGAACGCCGCCGGCTGCGTCGACTCCTCCGCGGCGTCCGTGTCGGCCTGGGCGTGGGCCGCGGCCGGGTCGGGAGCGCCGAAGAGCCCCGCCGATCCGCCCGTCACGAAGGACTGGGACGCCGCCTCGCCCGGCAGGCGCGACGGCCGCAGGTAGAGGAGGTACGTGGATCCCGCCTGCATCATCGCCGCAGGGCCGGGCTGCGCGGCCGTGCCGATCTGCCGCACGTCGACCGTCCCTCCGGCCGCGAGGCCGTCGGCCGCCTTCGCGACCGTCGCGACCCGGACGGTCGAGACGGTGGCCGGCGCTCTGGGCCCGAGGTCGGTCACCACGCGCTGCGCGACGACGGTGCCCGTGACGATCTCGACGCTGTCGCCCGCGAGCGCGGCGAGCGAGCCGTAGTGGGTGTGGCGCGATCCGTGGGTGTGCGATCCCGGTCCCGCCGGCATCGACGTGCCGTCGCCCATGGGCATCGACGAGCCGTCGCCCATCTGCATCGACATGCCGTCGCCCGCCGGCGCGGCGGCGGGGCCAGGCGCCGTGCCCGCGCTGCAGCCGGTGAGCAGGAGCGCGCTCGCCCCGAGCGCGAGGGAGGCGAGGGCGGCGAGGTGGAGGGTGCTCGTGCGTGCGTTCATCTGCGTGCCCATCAGTAGAGGAAGTCGATCCCGGCGACCTCGTCGTCGGTGAGGCCGGTGACCCCGTCGGCGTAGGCGTCGGAGGGGATGGGGTACATGACGCGGTCGAGGTCCGTCACGTGCGCGAGCCCCAGCACGTGCCCCGACTCGTGCTCCCACACCACCTTGAGCCGGTCCCGCGGCAGGGAGTCGTCGAGGTACTGGCTGTTGAGGTGCATGTCCGCCGAGGTCGTGTGCATGGCGCCGTCGTAGCGCCAGTGCGCGTAGCCCTCGTAGCCGTCGTCGCCGGCGTCGATGACCTGAGCGGTCCACGGCGAGCCGATCGCGTCCTCGGTGCCCACCTTCGCGTCGGTGAGCGCGGTGTACTCGGCCGCCGCGTCGGTGAGGGCGTCGTGGAACCCTCCCGTCGGCACCGCGGACGTGTCGATGGTCAGCCGGTCCGTGGGCCAGTGCGGGCCCTCCCGGTTGAAGGCCTGGGCGGGCGCCGCGACGGCGAGCGCGGCCAGAGCGGCGAGGCCCGTCATCGCGAGGAGGCGGACGCCACCGCGTCGGCGCGTGCGCCGTGCGGCGGGGTTCGCCGAACCGTCGCGGATCATCGCGTGGTCCCGAGGGTGCCGCCGACGACCGGCAGGGCGAGCGAGCTGTGCGCGAGGTCCACCGTCGACCCGGCCGTGACGACCCGCGAGCGGTGCTGGCCCGCGATCGAGCGGCGGCCGTCGTTGTAGACGATCATCCCGAGCCGGTGTCCGGCGGGGACGACGTGGTCGATGGGCAGCAGATCCCACGCGAGGTCGATCGTCTGCCCGGCGGCCACCGGCGTGTAGGCCTGGAGGGACTGGTGGTGCGCCGTGTTCCCGATGCCGCGCGTGAAGACGAAGCTGTCGGTGGTGCGCGTGAACAGGGCCTCGTCGTAGTACGACGAGCCGTCGGCCGGGGTCGCCTGGCCCCACGTGGCGCTGGTCGTCAGGACCATCGAGCCGTCCTTCACGGAGGTGTCCACGTACGTCTGCGGGCCGTAGTCGACCAGCGCGGCGGAGACGTCGGTGTCGCCCGCCCCCGGCGTCACCCGCACCGAGATCCGCGGCGTGCCCGAGATCCGCACGTCGTGGTCGAGGACGGGGGTGGTGAAGACGAGGCGATCGGCGCCCGCGGTCGGCTCGGCGGCGCCCTCCGTCAGGTCCGTCGGCCGGTCGTCCGCGAGGCGGCCCGCGGCGAAGGACGCGGATCCGGCCGCGGGCGTCGGCGCCATGCCGAGCGCGCCGAGACCGGCCGTGACGGCGCCGGGGTGCAGCGTCGTGACGGCGCTCCCGGCGACGGGCCAGGTCGCGCTCTCCTGCCAGGTGGTGGGGGTCATCTGGATCCGCACGGGCGGCTCCCCGGTGATCCCGTTGTCCACCCCGAGGAGCGCGTGGTCGTACCAGCGCAGCAGCGTGTCCGCCCAGGCCGGCCGTTCGAACGTGAAGGGGTCGAGATGCCCGCCGATGTGCAGCCAGAGCTTCGAGGTGACGCCCGCCCGCTGCAGCGCCTGCCAGTGCGCGGCCAGCTCGTTGGTGCGGACATTCATGTCGTTCTGGCCCTGCACGATGAACTCGCTGACGCCGTTGCGGGCGATCTGGTCGACCTTCCTGGTGTAGTCGCGGGCCTGCCAGAACGCGTTGTCCGTGCGCCCCTGGGGATCCGACTGCGCGTGCATGGCGTCGAACGACGGCTGGCACGTCTTCCGCTTGGCGGCCTGGTGGTCGCGCAGCGACTGCGGGAGGGTCGGGGCCTCGGTGCCCGCCGGCTCGGGCTCGGTCAGCCACTTCGAGAACTCGGCCGTGCCGCCTCCCACGTCGATGCCGTTCGGGCGGGTGTCGTAGGCGCTCGTGCCGCCCTCGATGGGGACCACCGTCTTCAGCCCCGGCACCTGGGCCGAGGTCGCGATGGCGTGCGCGATGCCGCCGTCGTAGGACATCCCGCTCACCGCGCTGAGGCCGGAGCTCCATCCGGAGTCGACGGGGACGGCGCGGTCGAGGTCGCGGTACGCGACCGAGCCGGCCTCGTGGTGCAGCCAGCGGATGACCGCGGCCACGGACTCGACGTCGTGGGGGCCGACGTCGTCGACGCAGCCCTCCGAGAAGTTCGTGCCCGCGACGTCGAGCGAGAGGATGGCGTAGCCGCGGGGCACGAAGTAGTTGTTCTCCCAGCCCGGCATGACCGCGAGGTCGCTCGTGGCGCGGTGCTCGGGATCCACGTAGGGCTTGACCCCCGGGTAGCCCGGCGTGCCGAAGTACCCGGACGCTTTGATGATGCTCGGGACGGTGACCGCCGCGGGCGTGCTCGGGCGCTGGATGTCGACGCGGATGAGGTCCTTCCGGCCGTCGCCGTCGGAGTCCATGTCGGACTGCACGTAGACGTGCTCGAGGATCGCGTCGGCGAGGGTGTAGACCTCGGCGCTGCGGCCGTCCGCTCCCAGCACGTGGCCCGCGGCGATGCCGCCGGTGGCGGCTTCCGCGGAGGGCGCCGCGGCGGGTGCGACGGAGGACAGGGCGGCGGTCGCCACGGCGAGGGCGCCGAGGGCGGCCCGCACGCGGGACGGTCTCATGGATCGGATGCGGTGCATGGGGCGTGTCTCCCGACGCGGGCTCACGCGGGCGCAGCGGAGCACGCCGGTGCGCACGCGCGCGGGCGCATGTGCCGTACCGGGAGGAGGAGCGTCGTGATCCGTCAGCGCCGCCGACAGGACGCGGCGGGCGAGGTGATGTCACGGTAACGACGGGCGGGGGCGGCCGTGCGGCGTCTTCACAGCCACCGCACGTCTCCGCAGGCGTTCCGCGGCGGCCCGCGGCAGCCCGCGGCGGCCCGCGGCGGCCCGCGGCGGCCCGCGGCGGCCCGCGGGCCTATCGCTCGGCGGGATCCACCTGCACCCACGCGCTGCCGTCGGCCGAGCTGCGCTCCACGGCGTCGAGCACGCGCTGCACGCGGAGCCCGTCGGCGAAGGACGGCTGCGGCTCCTGGCCTGCGGCGATGTCGTGCACGAGGTCGCGCACCTGGTGCGTGAACGCGTGCTCGTAGCCGAGGCCGTGGCCGGTGGGCCACCACGCGGCCGTGTAGGGGTGCTCGGGCTCGGTGACGAGGATCCGCCGGAAGCCGAGCCGGTCGGCGGGCGCGGTCGCGTCGTACAGCTCGATCTCGTTGAGGCGCTCGAGGTCGAAGGAGATGGCGCCGTCGGATCCGCTGAACTCCAGCCGCAGCGCGTTCTTGCGGCCGGTGGCCATGCGGGTCGCCTCGAAGCTGGCGAGCGCGCCGCCCGCGAGCTTCCCGGTGAAGTAGGCCGCGTCGTCGACCGTCACCTTCCCGCGCTCGCTCGAGGCGACGCCGCCGAGGCCGCGCGTCTCGGCGAGCAGCGGGCGCTCCTCCACGAAGGTGCGGAGCAGGCCGCTCACCGCGTCGAGCGTGTCGCCCGTGATGAACTGCACGGCGTCGACGATGTGGGCGCCGATGTCCCCCAGCGCGCCGGATCCGGCCGCCTCCTTGTCGAGGCGCCAGGTCATCGGGCCCTCGGCGTCGGTCAGCCAGTCCTGCAGGTAGAGCGCGCGCACCTGGCGGAGCTCGCCGATGGCGCCCTGGGCGACGAGGTCGCGGGCGAAGGTGATGGCGGGCACGCGGCGGTAGCTGAAGCCGACCATCGCGCGGATCCCCCGGGCCGCGGCCTTCTCGGCGGCCGCGGCCATGATCTCGGCCTCCTCCACCGTGTTGGCGAGCGGCTTCTCGCACAGCACGTGCTTGCCCGCCTCGAGCGCGGCGACCGCGACCTCGACGTGCGTGCTACCGGGCGAGCAGATGTCGACCACGTCGATGTCGTCACGCTCGATCGCGGCCCGCCAGTCGGTCTCCGCGCGCTCCCAGCCCCAGCGGTCCGCGGACTCCTGCGTGCGCGCCTGGTCGCGGCCGACGACGGACACCATGCGCGGCGCGAGCGGCAGGTCGAAGAACGCTGGGGCGACGCGCCAGGCCTGCGAGTGGGCGGCGCCCATGAAGCCGTGGCCGATCATCGCGACGCCGAGGGCGCCTCCGGTCTCCGTGGGCGTCGCGGCGGGCTGCGTGTCGGACATGGGACTCCTTCGTCTCATTCGTGGGTGCGCGTGAGGATACGTGGGGTCACGTATCCGCGGGCCGGATTAGTTGCGGCTCGCGACGAATCTACTTGGCGACATGCGTCGCCACAAGGCGCATTGCCAAATTGGAGATCTCCACCCCGCACCTCCGCACATCGCGAAGCTGGCAACCCGGTGCGAAAAGCGTCTAAACGGCAACGGGATCTGTCTCAAACAATCGATTCTGCCCACTAACGCCGCTGGCGATCCAGTAAGGTCATATCATGCCAAATAAGCCAAAGAGCAAGCCAAAGGTAAATACAACATGGCTTCAAGAAAGCGCATTCCCCACCAATCTGCCGCGGGTCGAAGTGATTGCCAAATTCTGGGGCGAAGTAAAGCTTCTCCTACCCGGGGGTCATATTCACGTGATTAACCCCTACGTACTAGA
>NZ_JAQHYR010000018.1:0-5893 GCF_027858075.1 Clavibacter sp. CT19
GCCGTCGCGACACGCCCGGGATGCGGGTTGTTTTGCGGGGGTGGGGTGGTCCGCGTAATGTCTCCTCTTGTCGCCGGAACGGGCGGGAAGCGAAATGCTTCCGGAGCTGTTCTGGTGGGCTTGATCCTGGTGAAACAGAAGTTGCCGCGGCTTACGGGTTGCGTGTTTACCATCAACTGAGCTAGGGTCTGATTCTGCTTCCGACGTGAGTGCTGGGCCTTCTGGTCTGGATCACTCCCACGGGGAGCGGTGGAGTGTGAGCTCCGATGGCTGGCTGTGATGGTCGGTGTCGGGAGCGTCCGTTCCTTGAGAACTCAACAGCGTGCACAATGTCAAATGCCAAATACCCGTTGCGGGTGTCCTTCGGATGCTCGTTTCGGATTCCTTTGGAATACATTTAAACAAACAAGCAAGTCAGTAATGATTTGTTCTGTCGGTTTCAAACTTGCTGGTTCGTGTTCGATTCCCGTTCACGTCTGGCTTTAGATGTGCCGATCGCTTTCGGGTGGTCGTGCGTTTAAGCATTTATGGAGAGTTTGATCCTGGCTCAGGACGAACGCTGGCGGCGTGCTTAACACATGCAAGTCGAACGGTGATGTCAGAGCTTGCTCTGGCGGATCAGTGGCGAACGGGTGAGTAACACGTGAGTAACCTGCCCCCGACTCTGGGATAACTGCTAGAAATGGTAGCTAATACCGGATATGACGATTGGCCGCATGGTCTGGTCGTGGAAAGAATTTCGGTTGGGGATGGACTCGCGGCCTATCAGGTTGTTGGTGAGGTAATGGCTCACCAAGCCTACGACGGGTAGCCGGCCTGAGAGGGTGACCGGCCACACTGGGACTGAGACACGGCCCAGACTCCTACGGGAGGCAGCAGTGGGGAATATTGCACAATGGGCGAAAGCCTGATGCAGCAACGCCGCGTGAGGGATGACGGCCTTCGGGTTGTAAACCTCTTTTAGTAGGGAAGAAGCGAAAGTGACGGTACCTGCAGAAAAAGCACCGGCTAACTACGTGCCAGCAGCCGCGGTAATACGTAGGGTGCAAGCGTTGTCCGGAATTATTGGGCGTAAAGAGCTCGTAGGCGGTTTGTCGCGTCTGCTGTGAAATCCCGAGGCTCAACCTCGGGTCTGCAGTGGGTACGGGCAGACTAGAGTGCGGTAGGGGAGATTGGAATTCCTGGTGTAGCGGTGGAATGCGCAGATATCAGGAGGAACACCGATGGCGAAGGCAGATCTCTGGGCCGTAACTGACGCTGAGGAGCGAAAGCATGGGGAGCGAACAGGATTAGATACCCTGGTAGTCCATGCCGTAAACGTTGGGAACTAGATGTGGGGACCATTCCACGGTCTCCGTGTCGCAGCTAACGCATTAAGTTCCCCGCCTGGGGAGTACGGCCGCAAGGCTAAAACTCAAAGGAATTGACGGGGGCCCGCACAAGCGGCGGAGCATGCGGATTAATTCGATGCAACGCGAAGAACCTTACCAAGGCTTGACATATACCGGAAACATGCAGAGATGTGTGCCCCGCAAGGTCGGTATACAGGTGGTGCATGGTTGTCGTCAGCTCGTGTCGTGAGATGTTGGGTTAAGTCCCGCAACGAGCGCAACCCTCGTTCTATGTTGCCAGCACGTAATGGTGGGAACTCATAGGAGACTGCCGGGGTCAACTCGGAGGAAGGTGGGGATGACGTCAAATCATCATGCCCCTTATGTCTTGGGCTTCACGCATGCTACAATGGCCGGTACAAAGGGCTGCGATACCGCAAGGTGGAGCGAATCCCAAAAAGCCGGTCTCAGTTCGGATTGAGGTCTGCAACTCGACCTCATGAAGTCGGAGTCGCTAGTAATCGCAGATCAGCAACGCTGCGGTGAATACGTTCCCGGGCCTTGTACACACCGCCCGTCAAGTCATGAAAGTCGGTAACACCCGAAGCCAGTGGCCTAACCGCAAGGGAGGAGCTGTCGAAGGTGGGATCGGTGATTAGGACTAAGTCGTAACAAGGTAGCCGTACCGGAAGGTGCGGCTGGATCACCTCCTTTCTAAGGAGCATGTGCACCTCTCCTCTGTATACAGGGAGATCAAGGGTGCCAAGTCACGCGTCAGGCGTATGTCCTGGTGGTGGCGCTCATGGGTGGAACATTGACATTGATGCCGGTTGATTCGTCGTGCTGCTAGTACGCCTCCTTGTGGGGTGGGAACGTGGTGTGGGGTGTCGAGGGCATGTTGCACGCTGTTGGGTCCTGAGGGACCGGGCCGCACCGTTTGGTGTGTCTGGTTTCTTGTCGGACCCTTTCCGTCGTCCCTGAGTGGATGGTGGTGGGGTACCGCCCGTATATTGAGAACTACACAGTGGACGCGAGCATCTTAGATTCACCGGTTTACCGGTGGATCACAAAGATCTATTTATAGATCATTGGTCAATTCTGTCTCCTCTACGGGAGGCGAAACGATTCAATCTCATGTGATTTCAAGATTCTAAGAGCAAACGGTGGATGCCTTGGCATCTGGAGCCGAAGAAGGACGTATAAATCTGCGATAAGCCTCGGGGAGCTGATAATAGAGCTTTGATCCGAGGATCTCCGAATGGGGAAACCCCGCCAGGCCCTTTGGGTGACCTGGTGACTCCCGCCTGAATATATAGGGCGGGTAGAGGGAACGTGGGGAAGTGAAACATCTCAGTACCCACAGGAAGAGAAAGCAAAAGCGATTCCGTTAGTAGTGGCGAGCGAAACCGGAAGAGGCCAAACCGATCATGTGTGATATCCGGTAGGAGTTGCATGGTCGGGGTTGCGGGACTTTCCGTACAGTTCTACCGAGCTGTGAGGGCAATGAGCGCGATATAGACGAATGGTCTTGAAAGGCCAGTCATAGAGGGTGCGAACCCCGTAGTCGAAATGTCGTCGCCTGTCCGGAGAGTATCCCAAGTAGCACGGGGCCCGTGAAATCCCGTGTGAATCTGTCAGGACCACCTGATAAGCCTAAATACTCCCAGATGACCGATAGCGGACAAGTACCGTGAGGGAAAGGTGAAAAGTACCCCGGGAGGGGAGTGAAATAGTACCTGAAACCGTTTGCTTACAAACCGTTGGAGCACCCTTGTTGGTGTGACAGCGTGCCTTTTGAAGAATGAGCCTGCGAGTTAGTGATATGTGGCGAGGTTAACCCGTGAGGGGCAGCCGTAGCGAAAGCGAGTCTTAATAGGGCGTATGAGTCGCATGTTCTAGACCCGAAGCGAAGTGATCTATCCATGGCCAGGTTGAAGCGACGGTAAGACGTCGTGGAGGACCGAACCCACTTCAGTTGAAAATGGAGGGGATGAGCTGTGGATAGGGGTGAAAGGCCAATCAAACTTCGTGATAGCTGGTTCTCTCCGAAATGCATTTAGGTGCAGCGTTGCGTGTTTCTTGCCGGAGGTAGAGCTACTGGATGGACGATGGGCCCCAAAAGGTTACTGACTTCAGCCAAACTCCGAATGCCGGTAAGTGAGAGCGCAGCAGTGAGACGGTGGGGGATAAGCTTCATCGTCGAGAGGGAAACAACCCAGACCACCATCTAAGGTCCCTAAGCGCGTGCTAAGTGGGAAAGGATGTGGAGTTGCATAGACAACCAGGAGGTTGGCTTAGAAGCAGCCACCCTTGAAAGAGTGCGTAATAGCTCACTGGTCAAGTGATTCCGCGCCGACAATGTAACGGGGCTCAAGCACGCCACCGAAGTTGTGGCATTTATATTACAGGCAGGCCTTCGTGGTCCAGCCGTATGGATGGGTAGGAGAGCGTCGTGTGGCCAGCGAAGCGGCGGTGTGAACCAGCCGTGGAGGCCACACGAGTGAGAATGCAGGCATGAGTAGCGAAAGACGGGTGAGAAACCCGTCCTCCGAAAGACCAAGGGTTCCAGGGCCAGGCTAATCCGCCCTGGGTAAGTCGGGACCTAAGGCGAGGCCGACAGGCGTAGTCGATGGACAACGGGTTGATATTCCCGTACCGATGAAGAACCGCCCAAGACAATCCAGTAATGCTAAGTGTCTGAATCCTTGATTCGATCCCTTCGGGGTGACGGTCTTGGCCTAGCACACGACCCTACGCTGAGGCGTTTAGCGTATTAACAGGTGTGACGCAGGAAGGTAGCTGAGCCGGGCGATGGTTGTCCCGGTCTAAGGATGTAGGGCAGAAGATAGGCAAATCCGTCTTCTATGTAGCCTGAGACCCGATGGGTAGTCCTCACGGACGAAATCAGTGATCCTATGCTGCCGAGAAAAGCATCGACGCGAGGTTCCAATCGCCCGTACCCCAAACCGACTCAGGTGGTCAGGTAGAGAATACTAAGGAGATCGAGAGAATCGTGGTTAAGGAACTCGGCAAAATGCCCCCGTAACTTCGGGAGAAGGGGGGCCTGAGGCGTGTAGGGATTTACTCCTGAAGCGTATGAAGGCCGCAGAGACCAGTGGGAAGCGACTGTTTACTAAAAACACAGGTCCGTGCTAAGTCGCAAGACGATGTATACGGACTGACGCCTGCCCGGTGCTGGAAGGTTAAGAGGAACGGTTAGCACGCAAGTGCGAAGCTGAGAATTTAAGCCCCAGTAAACGGCGGTGGTAACTATAACCATCCTAAGGTAGCGAAATTCCTTGTCGGGTAAGTTCCGACCTGCACGAATGGCGTAACGACTTCCCAGCTGTCTCAACCGCGAACTCGGCGAAATTGCACTACGAGTAAAGATGCTCGTTACGCGCAGCAGGACGGAAAGACCCCGTGACCTTTACTACAGCTTGGTATTGGTGTTCGGTGTGGCTTGTGTAGGATAGGTGGGAGACTGTGAAGCTCGGACGCTAGTTCGGGTGGAGTCATTGTTGAAATACCACTCTGGTCACTCTGGATATCTAACTTCGAACCGTAATCCGGTTCAGGGACAGTGCCTGGTGGGTAGTTTAACTGGGGCGGTTGCCTCCTAAAGAGTAACGGAGGCGCCCAAAGGTTCCCTCAACCTGGTTGGTAATCAGGTGTCGAGTGTAAGTGCACAAGGGAGCTTGACTGTGAGACTGACAAGTCGAGCAGGGACGAAAGTCGGGACTAGTGATCCGGCAGTGGCTTGTGGAAGCGCTGTCGCTCAACGGATAAAAGGTACCTCGGGGATAACAGGCTGATCTTGCCCAAGAGTCCATATCGACGGCATGGTTTGGCACCTCGATGTCGGCTCGTCGCATCCTGGGGCTGGAGTAGGTCCCAAGGGTTGGGCTGTTCGCCCATTAAAGCGGTACGCGAGCTGGGTTTAGAACGTCGTGAGACAGTTCGGTCCCTATCCGCTGCGCGCGTAGGAAATTTGAGAAGATCTATCCCTAGTACGAGAGGACCGGGATGGACGAACCTCTGGTGTGTCAGTTGTTCCGCCAGGAGCACCGCTGATTAGCTACGTTCGGAACGGATAACCGCTGAAAGCATCTAAGCGGGAAGCCGGCTTCGAGATGAGATTTCCATCCCTTTTAGGGTGAAGGCTCCCGGCTAGACTACCGGGTTGATAGGCAGGATGTGGAAGCGAGGACTAAAGACTCGTGGAGCTGACCTGTACTAATAAGCCGATATCTTGAAAACACTTTGCTTGCGTCCACTATGTGGTTCCCGATATACGGTCGGGTATCAATTGAACAACCAGCTTGACTGGTCGATTCATCACAGATTTCATGCCCTGAGGGGTGTGTATGAGGTGTTTCGGCGGCCATAGCGAGAGGGAAACGCCCGGTCACATTCCGAACCCGGAAGCTAAGACTCTCAGCGCCGATGGTACTGCAGGGGGGACCCTGTGGGAGAGTAGGACACCGCCGGACTTAACTTGAGTAAACGGGGAGGCCCGTCGCATTCGTGCGGCGGGCCTTCTCGCGTTAACGGGCACGGCG
>NZ_JAQHYR010000019.1:0-1074 GCF_027858075.1 Clavibacter sp. CT19
TGTACTCGGCCATGACGTTGGTGACACTTCGGGGCGTGTGAGGAGGCCTCCTGGCTTGATGGAGCTGTCTAGTTCTGCCACTGCCAGGAGGCCTCGATGTCCCACGCTAATGCTCGTCTGACCGTTCACGGGAGGGTTCTCCTCGTGCGGCGGGTGGTCGAGGATCGTCGGCCGGTCGCGCATGTCGCGCGGGAGCTGGGGGTGTCGCGTCAGTGCGCGCATCGGTGGGTGAACCGGTTCCGGTCCGAGGGTGTGGAAGGCCTGTCGGACCGGTCCTCGAGGCCGAGACGGGTGCCGACGAGGACGAGCCCGGAACGAGAACGAGCTGTCGTGGAAGCCAGGATCCGATTGCGATCAGGTCCTGTCCGGTTGGCGCCGGTGACGGGTGTTCCAGCCCGCACGATCTCCCGCATCCTGCGGCGGCACCGAGTACCGCCGTTGGCGTGGTTGGACCCGGTGACCGGGGCGGTGATCCGTGCATCCCGGTCGACGGCGAACCGGTACGAGCATGAGAATCCCGGGGACCTGATCCATGTGGACGTGAAGAAGCTCGGTCGGATCCCGGACGGCGGCGGGTGGCGTGCGCACGGCCGCAGCGAACAGGTTCGTGGTCGTGGGATCGGGTTCGATTACGTCCACGCCGCGGTAGATGACCACACCCGGCTCGCCTACGCGGAAGTCCACCCGGACGAGAAGGGCGTGACCGCGGCCGGGTTCCTGACCCGCGCCGCGGCGTACTTCGCCGGGCACGGGATCACCCGGATCGAGCGGGTCCTGACGGACAACGCGTTCGCCTACCGGCACTCGGCCGCGTTCCAGAACGCGGTCACGCAGCTCGGCGCGAGGCAGAAGTTCATCCGCCCGCACTGCCCCTGGCAGAACGGCAAGGTCGAACGCTTCAACCGCACCCTCGCCACCGAGTGGGCCTACCGGCAACCCTTCACCAGCAACCACGCCAGAACCGACGCCCTTGATCCCTGGATCCAGCACTACAACACTGAACGGATCCACTCGAGCCACGGGCTGACGCCCGCGGCCCGAGTGTCACCAACGTCGTGACTCAGTACACCTAGA